>DASWQQ010000124.1:0-25249 GCA_036403615.1 Candidatus Dormiibacterota bacterium
TCGGCCAGTTGCAGGCGACCCTGCACCGCGTCTCAGGGGCCGTCGCGGTACTGGCGGTGATCACTGTTATCTGGGCGGCGGTAGCAGCCTTTCGCGAAGACGACATCCGGCGCGTTGTCGCCTACCTGGTTATCAGTCACGGCGGCCTCCTTCTGCTGGCAGTCGCATCCGCATCTCCAACCGCGCTCAATGGCGGGGTTCTCCTGATGGTGGCGGATGGACTGGCGGCCGCGATGCTAGTTGTTCTGGCCGCCAGTGTTGCCGAGCGGGTCAACACGCACTCCATCGCAGCCATGGGTGGGCTGGCGCGTCGAATGCCAAAGGGCGCGGTGCTCTGGCTCCTCGGGGCACTCGCGGCGCTGGGACTTCCCGGACTGGCCGGATTCGTCGGACAGCTATTGATCGTCCTTGGCAGCTATCCCGGCCACCGCCTTGCCACGAGCCTGGCGCTGCTTGGAACCCTGGTCCTTGCAGCCGTGACCCTTTGGACCTTCCAGCGAATCTTCCTGGGCCCGCCGAGCGAGACGGATCGGCGTTTCAAAGATCTGGGCAGCCTGGACCTGGGCACCAGCGTCGGGCTCTTCTGCCTGATCGTCCTCCTGGGAGTGCTCCCGGTGATCTTGATGGACAGCATCAACTTTTCCGTGCTCACGCTACTGAGCGGGTCGGGCGGATGAAGACGCTAGACAACCTGCTGACCTTCGCCCCGGAACTCTGGCTGCTGGTCGGCGCCGTGGTGGTCCTTATGCTGTCTCGCTTCCGTCCCGGTCACCTACCCCAGGTGGTTGCCTTTGGATCGTTGGCACTTGCCTTCCTTGCGCTGATGACGCAATTTCAGTCGAGCTTCACCATCCTCAACGGCGCCTTTCTTCTCGACCGTTACGCGATGGTGGTGGATGTCACCGTCCTGGCGGCAGCGGCTCTTTGCGTCCTGCTAACGATGGGTGATTACATCCCGGGTGAAGCCCGTGGCAGCGAACTGGCCGGCTTCATGTTGCTCGCCACCCTCGGGGCGCTACTGGCGGCATCTGCCGCTGAGATGGTCGCATTGCTCGTTGGGCTGGAGCTGCTTGCCATCAACCTCTATATCCTTGCTGCGCTGGCGCGCCGAGGAGGAGATGCGGCGCAGGCGGGGCTCGGTTACCTGGTGCTCGGCATTGCGGGGACGGCGGTGCTGCTCTACGGGCTCGCCCTCCTCTATGGCCTGACGGGTGAAACGCGACTGGCGGCGGTCGGACAGGCCCTGCGTGGAATCGGACCGAGGCAGCCCGCTGTCCTTCTCGCGCTCTGCCTATTGCTGGTGGGCTTTGCCGGAAAACTTGGACTCACGCCGGCCCGTTGGTGGACCCGGCGGTTCGACCTCGGCGTCCCCGTGCCGGTGCTCGCCTTCATCGTCTGCGTCGGCAGCCTGGCCGCCTTCGGCGCCTTCACGCGGCTCCTATCTGCGACCTTCTCCGGCACGGCGATCCCTTATGGCGCAGTGCTGGCCGTGGCGGCCACCGTGGCTATGACTGGTGGCAATCTCCTGGCTCTTGCGCAGACAAGCATCCGACGCCTCCTGGTTTACTCCAGCATCTCGCAGGGCGGTTACGCCCTGGTCGCATTAACGGACCTGCATCACAACGGTATAAGTGCGCTCCTGGTCCTGCTTGCGGCCCTCGGCTTGACCTACCTCTGCGCCTTCGGGGCTGTCATCGGCTACGGCAGGGCGGTACACAGTGATGCCATACGCGACCTATCCGGGATGTCGCGTACCGAGCCCGGCCTTGCCGTCGTTCTCGGCATCGGGCTCGCCTCCATGGTCGGGGTCCCGGTTCTGGCCGGCTCCTTCGGAAAATTCCTCGTGCTCCAGGCCGCGGTGGAGGGAGGCTTCGCCTGGCTGGCCGTCGTAGGAGTTCTCAACATCCTGCTCGCCGCGGTCTGTTACCTGCGCGTGCTGCGGGTTATCTTCCTCGCCGACCCGGTCTACGATGTGCCCGCACGACCAGTCGATCGGCCGCTCCAGCTGGCGATCGGAATCTCCGCCATCGGGCTCACCACTTTTGGACTCCTGCTCGGCCCAATCCTTACCGCAGCCCGATATGGGCAACAGGCTCTTTCTCACTGACAGTCCAATCCGGATTCGGCTATCACCTTTTGTCAAAGCCGCTGATCTGACCTTTTGTTCCCGCCACGGGTAACCTTGGACGCTGTGTCGTCGTTTACCGAGGCGCAGTGAGAAGTCGAGCCGGTCTCCGTCGCTCCGCCCCAGCCCCGCGGCGGATGGCGCCCGTCAACAGCAGCCCGCGCCCTATCCAGGCGCGCCGGCGCCGAGCGATCTCGAAATGGCTCCGCCGTGTCGTCATCGCAGGGCTCTCGGCCTCACTGGCCTGCGTCGTCGGAGCCGGCACCTTCCTTTACACCTACGCCGGGGACCTGCCCAGCCTGGAACACCTGAATGCGCAGAGCTTGCCGCAGACGACGCGTATCTATGCCCGGGACGGCAGCACGCTGCTCGAGGAACGCTACCAGCAGAAACGGACCGTGGTGCCCCTCGATCAAATCGCCTGGGACCTGCGCCACGCGACCATCGCGATCGAGGATAAGGACTTCTACAACCATGGCGCCGTAAGTCCGCTACGGATGATCGCGGCTGGGCTCTACGACGTGGTTCATCGCACCGCGGCCCAGGGAGGTAGCACCATCACCCAGCAGCTGGTTAAGAACTACCTGTTGGCGGACACCGCCCAGGACCGCACCCTGGACCGAAAGGCCCGTGAGCTCGTCCTCTCCGTCGAGCTGGAGCGCGAGTACTCGAAGGACCAGATCCTGCAGATGTACCTCAACACCATCTTTTATGGCAACCAGGCCTTCGGTGTCGAAGCCGCCTCGCAGACCTACTTCGGCGCTTCGGCGGCCAAGTTGGACCTCGCCCAGGCAAGCTTCCTAGCGGGCTTGCCGCAACGGCCGAGTTACTTCAACCCCTTCTTGAAAACTGGCTACGCGGAGGCGCGTGCCAGGCAGAGACAGGTTCTAGACGCCATGGTGCGCGACGGCTACGTCACGGTAGCGGCGGCGGACCGGGCTTACGCGGAAGATCTGCAGACGCGGCTGACCAAGGCCAGCCAGGTAGCAAGCGGCCGGCGCTCCAGCCTGGCCCCGCACTTCGTCGATTACGTCTGGAGCGAGCTGGAGAAGCGATACGACCCGAACTACCTGCTTCGGGGCGGGCTGCGGATCGTAACTACGCTCGACCCGCATACCCAGCAGCTGGCGGAGAAGGCGGTGCAGGATGGCGTGGCCCGCTTCGCAAAGTCGAACGGTGTGAACAACGGCGCCATGCTGGTGATGAACCCGCATACGGGCGAGGTGCTTGCCATGGTGGGAAGCGCCGACTACTTCAGCGCCGCGATCGGCGGCCAGGTCAACTACGCGGTCTCCCCACGCCAGCCCGGCTCGTCATTCAAGCCCTACACCTACGCGACCGCGCTGATGAACGGCTGGGCTCCGGCAACGCCCCTCGACGACAGCCACGGCGCGACAGCCTTTGCCGGTTACCCGGTGCACGACTGGGACGGCAAGGAGCTCGGAACCATCACGCTCCGCCAGTCACTCCAGCAGTCCCGCAACATCTCCTCGGTCCACCTCTTCAAGGACGTGGGGATCGATAAGGTGTTCACGCTGGCGCGCAACCTCGGGATCAGCACGCCACTCGAACCAACCCTGCCGACCACGCTGGGCGCCAGTGAGCTCCGTATGATCGATCACGTCTCCGCTTACAGCGCATTCGCCAACGGCGGCCACAAGGTGCGCTCCTCCACTGTGCTCGAGGTCCGTGACGGCGCCGGGACGCTGCTGGAGTCCAACCCGCCGCGGCGCGACTCGGGCGAGCAGGTTGTCTCAGCGGGGGCCACCTACGTGCTGACCGACATCCTCAAGGGTGCGGTCAAGCCAGGGCTGGGGATCGCGGCCGCGGCCAAGTCGGGTACGACCAGCGATTTCAAGGATGCCTGGTATGTCGGCTACACCAGTGATCTGGCGGTCGCCAGCTGGATGGGCCGCACCATCACCGTTCCGGTGCCGCGCAACGAGTCGATGAATGGGCTCTGGGGCGAGACCGGTCCGGCGAGCTCCTGGCGGCAGTTTCTCAAGGCGTATTACGCCGGTCGCAGGCCGGCAGATTTCAGCCGGCCGGCCGAGGTAACGCCTGCCACAGTCTGCAAGCTGACCGGCCAGCCGGCGGCAGACATCCCCGCCGAACTGGCCGTGATCGACCTGGTTATCAAGGGCCAGGCTGCTCCGGCGGCGAGCTGCGGTGGTGGCTCGAATGGCGCCGGACAGCCGGGCAACGGGCAGCCAGGCGGCGGCCTGCCGTCTCTTCCGGGCCTGCCGGGCGGCCTGCCCTCGGGTATTCCTGTGCCTTCGATTCCGGCCCTGCCCCTACCCAGCCTCCAACCCTAGCGCCGCCGAATTCGCGCCCGTTGCCTGGCCCCGGGCGCAACTGTCATACGCACCTTGACGGGTGGGGGCAAAGAGCCTTTACTCAGGTTGTGGTAAGGCGCCCCTCGCAGAAGGCTGCCCAAACAGACGAGCCGGAGCTTCCCCCTAACCTCTTCGTGATCGGCTTGCTTTCCGACCTGAAGAAGGGCAATTACAGCGGGCGCGCATGGGCCGCCTTCTGGCGGGCCTCCTGGGTCCGGTCGATCCAGATCATCGACGAGAACGACCAGCTGCGCTCGTCCTGGATCCGCTTCGCAGTCGGGGGCGCCAGCTGCATCCTGGTGGGCGCGGTGGCTGTATTCAGTGCGGTTCACGCCATGGAGTCACTCTGGTTCCTGGTCAGCTGCCTCCTCTGGTGGGGGGTGCTGATGCTGGACCTGGGGCTCCACCTCGGACTTATGGTCAATCTCGAGACCGGCGAGATGCAGCGCACCGTCGGCTGGCCGAACCGGTTGACCGAGCTACGCGGTTTTGCCGCCATCCTCGTCGCCTGGGGAGCTCACTGGGCCAGCCAGGGTTCCTACATCGCGCTGGTGGCTGTATTCGGGGCTGCCGCCCTGACGGACCTGCTGGACGGCTGGCTGGCACGGCGGGGACATGCCTCAACTCGTTGGGGAAGGCTTTACGACCCCTTCATGGACGGCATCTTCTTCAGCGTGGCGGCAATCTCGCTGGCCATTATCGGGGTACTGCCACAGTGGCTTGGGGCGCTGGTCACCTTCCGCTACGCATTCCCGATCGTCGGCGGCATCGCCTTCCTGTTCGTACGGCGCCGCACCCTCCGCGTCCGGCATACCACCTGGGGACGGCTCTCGTCGGGCGGCATCGCGGTGACGGTGTTCGTGGCCGCCGCTGCGGCATTCCTCCACCTGCCTTTCAACCTGATCGCCCCCTGGCTCTACGCCGCGGTCTGCGTTGCGGCGCTGGGGGCCTTCATCACCATCTTGATGAAAGGCATCGAGCAGACATAACCGGCGCGGGCTTCGGGCTGGATCCAACGACTCCTTTCGGCAAGCGGGTCGAGCGACGCCTGCGCCAGGAGCCGCTGATCTGGCTGACCACGGTAAGCCCGGAGGGCGCCCCGGCGCCTGTCCCCGTCTGGTTTTTCTTCGACGGGTCCAGGGTGATCGTCTACAGCGAGCCGGACAAACCCAAGCTGCGCAACATCGAACGTAATCCCCGGGTCGCCCTCAATTTCGACGGCGACCGACAGGGTGGCGACATCATCGTCATCCAGGGTACGGCCCGGGTCGCAAGCGAGGTGCCACCAGCAACCCAGGTCGCGGGTTATGCCAGGAAATATGACGCGGGCGGTTTCTACCGCCAGATCGGATTGAGCGGTGAGCAGTTCGCCAGCAGGTACTCGGTTCCGATTGTGATCGAGCCGGCGAGCCTTCGAGGGCACTGACTAAAATTCGATCGATGCGCGCGCTAGCAGGCCTCCTGGCGGCGGCCGTGCTTGCCGGAACCGGGTGCGGCGCAGCGCCCGGTGCCGGCGGCGCGATCAAGGTGGGCGCGGTATTTCCCCTGAGCGGCCCCCAGGCTGTGCTTGCCCGCCAGGAATACCTCGGGGCGCAGATCGCCCGCGATTTCGTCAACGCCGGCGGCGGGGTCCAGGGCCGGCGGATCGAGCTGATCGCGCGCGACATCACCGCACCCGAGGACGCACCCGCGAGGGTGGCGCAGCTGCGGGCCAGTGGTGTGCAGACCATCATGGGTGCTTACTCCAGCGCGCTATCGATGCCGATCAGCGAGGCGGCCCAGGCTGATGGCCTGCTCTATTGGGAGGCAGGAGCGGTCGCCGACCAGCTCACCGGGCGGGGCTATCCGCTCGTTTTTCGGGTGGGAGCGACGGGAGGCAACCTGGGCGCGATGTCGAGCCACTTCGCGGCCAGCGTGCTGGCCGGGAAGCTGGGGCAGCCAGCCTCAGGGCTAAGGCTGGCGGTGGTGCACAACACTGACGGATATCCCACCGCGGTAGCCGCCGCGGCGCTGGCGCAGGCGCGTAAGGAAGGGATGCAGCTGGTGGGCAACGTCGTCTACGATGCCCGGGTCCCTGATTGGGCGAACGTCCTCGACTCGATCCGGTCCGCCAGGCCCGACATCCTGATGCTCTCGTCCTACATCGACGATGGAGTCAGGTTCCGCCGGGCGATGCTCGCCTCGGGGCTGCGCGTCAAGGCCTTGATCGGTACCACCATGGCCCAGTGCGTCCCCGATTTCGGGATCATGCTCGGGCCGGATGCGGTGGGCGTCTTCGCCTCGGACCGTCCCCCACACGGTTTCAACCCGCAAGCGCTCAATTCGACCGGGCTTGCCATCTACAACCGCTTCGCGGCTGCCTACCGGAAGGTGGGAGGGGGGGAACCGACCGAGGAATCGCTGGCCGGCTTTAGCGCGGCCTGGACACTCTTTCACTACGTGATGGGCTCGGCGCGGGATGGAAGCGCCGCCGGCCTGGCAGCGGCCGCCCGCACTCTCGACCTGCCGTCAGGAACCCTGGCCAATGGGGCGGGCGTCCGATTCGCCGCGTCCGCCGACGCCCTGGGCCAGAACCTCAGGGCGGCCAGCGTCATCTGGCAATGGCAGGGTGTCAAAAAGAGCGTCACCGTCTTTCCGCCGGTCTTCGCGACGGGAACGGTGTCCTTCGTTCCGCTGCCGCGGTGATCGCGGCTCCGGTCCGTTTGCCCGGGGGCCATCTCCGGGGACGGACCGTCCGGGTCGCGGTTTCAATCCTGGCGGCCGCGCTGCTACGGGCGGCACTCGCGCCCCTGGGAGACGGACTCAGCACCGGCGTCTTTGCCGCAGCCCTTGCTGGAATCGCCTGGCTCGAACGGGACCTGGTGGGAGGGGAAAGCCGCTGGGGGAGGGGAGTGTCGGTCGCTGGCGGGCTCGGGTTGGGCCTGCTCCTGCTGGCGCCCCTCGCGGGGAGCGCTCCGGGCGGCCGGCCGCTTGGCGCGTTCTGGCAGTGGGGCGCGATCGCCGCCCTGGTCGCCACCCTCGAGGAGGTCGCCATCAGGGGACGCCTGCAGCGTCGCTGGACCCAGGACTTCGGGCCGCCTGTCGCCATCCTGGCGGGCGCGGCGGTCTTCGCGTTGATCCACCTGCCTCGCTATGGCGCCTCGGCCATGCCGCTCGATTTCTCCGTCGGGCTGGCACTGGGCGGGCTGCGCGCGCTGAGCGGCCGGGTGATGCCCGGGGCGATCGCCCATGTGATCGCGGATTGGGGCGCCTGGTTCATCGCATGACCCGGCGGACCAACGCCGGGATTATTGCCCTGATCCTGGGGGTGCTGGGGGTCCTGTTGGTCCATGGGCGGACGGTCTCGCCGCCCCTTTTCGATGGCATCGCGGTTCCGCCCGCTCCCTACCACTGGCAATCCCCGCCTCCCGACCTGCGCTCCGGCAACGTCGCCCCATCGAGCGGCGAGTCAATCTTTCCGGTTCGCAACGGCCAGGTTGCCGGCGGCAGCCTGCAGACCAGCGACGCCCAGGTGGTGATCTATTTCGGCGTCGGCTTCCTCACCGTCTCGCCGGCGGCTCAGAGCGTGCGCTGTACCGTGACACCGCTGTCCAACCCGCCCGCGTCGCCTTCAGGAACGCAGATCCGCGGCAACGTCTACAGCTTCCAGTGTGTCGAGCAGCCGAGCGGGGCCAGCCTCACGCCGCGGGGGAGCTTCCACCTTACGATGCGCTACCCAAGCGGGCCGTTCAAACAGATCGAGTACTACGACGGAAGCAGCTGGCACGCTCTGCAGACCACCCAGGCGTCAGGCGGAAATCCTTTCGCGGGAGCGACGCCGAGCGCCTTCGGCGACTATGCGGCGACTGCTCCCAATGGGGCACAGGGGCCGAGTATCTTCACGTTTTTGGGCCGGTACCTTGAGTTCTACGGCATCCTGGCGTTCGTTATCGTGTTTGGTGTGATCGCAATCATGCAGGAAGTACGCCGGCGGAAGAAACAGGCCGCCCGGAACCCGCGTGGGGCGCGGCGGCGCCGGTGAGACCCGTGCTGCTGCACGCGTTCGGAGCGCGCTATGACCTTCCGGCGCCGCTCTATCTCTTTATTCTGGGCGCGGGCGCGGTCGTGTTCCTCTCCTTCTTGCTGGTGCTGCAACGGCCGGTCGGGGGTAGGGAGTCACCGGGTGAGGATGTGGCTGCGGTCCGTCCGACGCCGAGCTGGCCCGGCTGGATCATGGTGGTTGTCTGCGTCCTTCTGATCGGTATCGGCCTCCTCGGTACCCAGAGCACACCGGACAACATCCTGGTAACCGCCTTCTGGCTGATTTTCTGGATCGCAGTCCCGATAAGCGTCGCCATCGTCGGCAACTACTGGCCCTATATCAGCCCTCTGAATGCAGTCGCACGGCTTTTGGGTTCGCGTTCGGGTCGACCCTATCCGGAGAACTGGGGCTTCTGGCCCGCGGCTGTGCTCTTCTTCCTGTTTGCCTGCGGGGAGCTCGTCTTCAACGGGGTCACCACCACGCCGGCGGGCGCGGCACTGGTGATGCTCGCCTACGGCATCTTCAGCGCGATGATGGCGGCCATCTTCGGGGCTGAGACCTGGCTTCGACGCGGTGAGGTCTTTTCGGTTCTGTTCGCCACCTGGGGAAGGCTCGGGTTCTTCCGCTTCGGCGAGGCGGGACACCGCGGTTTTCTCGGCGGGCTGACGCGCCCCTTCGAGCCCAGGGTCAGCCGGCTGACCTTCGTGCTGCTGCTGCTCGTCTCGGTGAGCTTCGATGGGCTGCTGGCCACCCCGAGCTGGAAGAACGCGGTCGCCGGCCTTCCGCGCGGCCTGGAGCCCGGATCGGCGGGGTATACGGCCCTGCTCCTCTTTGTCTTCGTCGCGCTTGTCGGCGTGATCTGGGGGGTGTTCGCCGGCTTCAGTGCCGCGGTTCGTGCGGTCGGCAGACTCGACGCATCCTTTCTCCAGGTGATGGCGGGCCTGACGCCGTCGCTGGTGCCGATCGCCTTTGGCTACCTGGTGGCACATAACCTCGACTACCTGGTGATCAACGGCCAGCTGATCATCCACCAGATCTCGGATCCGCTGGGAACTGGAACCACGAACCTGTTCGGAACAGTGAACTACGAGCCCAACAGGAATCTGATCCCGAGCGCCGTCATCTGGTATTTCCAGATCGCGCTGATCATCGCGGTCCACATCGCGGCCGTCGTGCTCGCCCACGCATACCTTGGTCGGGTTGCCAGGTCGGAGCGCGAGGGTAAGAGGGCGGAATGGCCGTGGATCGTTGCCATGGTCGGTTACACGATGTCGAGCCTGTGGCTCCTGGCACAGCCGATCGTCCAGGAAGGGATAAAAGGCTGAGCCTGCTTCCTCTTCATGCCGCCCTGACGCTGATGTCATGGTCCTTCGACCCGACAGTCGTGGTCGGCACGTTGGCGCTCGTGGCGGGCTACGGATGGCTGATCCGCGCCAGGGAAAGGAGCGCGTCCTGGACACCGATGGCGAGCGTTTACTTCATTTGCGGGCTGCTGGCCCTCGTGCTGGCACTCGAGTCGCCGATCGATGTCGGCGGCGACAACTATCTGTTCAGCCTGCACATGGTGCAGCACCTGATCCTGGCGATGGTCGTACCACCGTTGTTCCTGCTCGGTCTTCCGCAGGAGTGGCTAGTACTGGAGCGCGTTCACGTCTCGCCAATCGCCGCCAACATCATCTTCAACCTGGTCCTGGCCGTCTGGCACCTTCCTTTTCTCTACGAGGCAACCCTTCGTAACGGACCCGTCCACGTGGCGGAACATCTCACCTTCCTGGTCGCCGGGATGCTCTTCTGGTGGCCGATACTCGCTCCGAGCGCACGGCGACGCGGACTGAGCGTCATGGGCAAGATCGCCTACCTGGGTTTCGCCGGTGTGCCGCCCACAATCCTTGGGCTTGCCTTCATTCTTTCCCGGACGGTGCTTTACCCCTTTTACGCGACGGCGGCCAGGGTGACGCCGCTCTCGGCCCTCGATGACCAGGTTGCCGCGGGGCTGGTTATGTTCGGCGTCGGAAACCTGATCTACTTCCTGGCCATAGCGATCATTTTCTTCACTCTGGATGACAAGGAGGCGACGGCGGGCGAGCCCGCGCAGGCGGCTGGCAAACTACCCCATGCCACAATGAGGCGGTGACCCCAAGGAGCTCCGCATCCGAGGCGTTACACACCTCGGGATACCGGCTCACGATGCAGCGACAGGTCGTCTGGGACACGCTGAGGCAGGCAAAAAAGCATCTAAGCGCCGATGACCTGCTGGTCCAGATCCGTCGCCAGTATCCGCGCTTCAACCTGGCCACGATCTACCGCTCGGTCGAAGTCCTCACCCGTCTGGGGCTCGTCAAGGAGACGCGGATCGGTGACCGAGGCTACTACGAGCTGGCAGAGGAGGGTCAGGACCACTATCACCTGGTCTGCGACCAGTGCGGCTCGACGCTCCACATCGAGGGCGATCACCTGACGCCGGTGCTGCATCACATCACCGAAGAGCACGAGTTCGTGGTCAGCTCCGCCGACCTGGTGGTGCACGGCCGCTGCTCGCGTTGCCAGGCCAAGGCGGCACGGCGCTAGAGCCGCGCTGGGCTCGGCGGATGCCGTGAGCCGCGCGAGTGGCGCGCTGGTCTGGCCTCGGGTTGGCGGCCCTTTCATGGGTCTCGTCATCATCAGCTCGAGCCACGCCGTCATCCACGCGTACTCCACGCTGATGCCGCTCATCTACCCGCTGGCCCTGGTCGACCTGCATTTTTCTGTGGTCGCGCTGGGGTTGATGGTCGCCTTGACCAGCCTGGCCGGTGGGATGCTGCAGCTGGGGGCGGGCGCCGTCACGCGAGTGATCTCTCGGCACAGCCTGATCGGTTGGGGCGCGGTGGCAATGGGTGTCGCCGGTGTCGTCACCGGGAGTGCCGCCACGTTTGCCCAGTTCTTTGCCGGTAACCTGCTGCGCTCGGTATCGACCAGCGCGCAACATCCCGTGGGGAACTCCCTGCTCGCCGACCTTTACGAGAAGGGTAGGCGAGGCGTGGCTATCTCCGGCCATGTCGCGGGCGGCAACATGGGCACCGTCATCCTCACGCCGCTGGCGGGAGTGTTGCTCAATGCCTGGGGCTGGCGCAACGCGCTGCTTTTACTCACCATTCCGGCGGTGCTGAGCGGGCTCGCGGTTGTTTCCTCTATCGAGGAGCGCCCGCGTCCCACCCGCCAGAGGTCCGCTGCCGGCGACATGCTGGAGGGGCTGCGGCTGGTCCGACAGTCCTGGAACCTGGTCATGATATTTCTTGCCTCTTTGATCGCTGCCGGCGGCCGCGGATTGGGGGTGGTGATCCTGGTCGTTCCGCTCTATCTGAAACTTCACCTCCACCTGAGCAATGCGTATGTGACAGTTCTCTACTCTCTGCTGCTGGTGGGAAGCGTCGTCGGGCCGCTGGTCGGGGGCCCCTTAAGTGATCGCATCGGGCGACGGGCACTGCTGCTGATCGCCTACCCGCTCAGTGCGCTGACCACCCTGGCGGTCTTGATCGTGCCCGTGAGTGGTCCCTGGCTGGCCCTTGCGCTGGCCGCAATGGGCCTTACGGTCTATGTCGAGAGTCCCATCCTGCAGGCTTTCCTGGCGGATGAGGCTCCGGCGATCCAGCGCGACGCGATCTTCAGCCTCTACTTCGCGGTCGCCTTCGGTGTGGGCGCACTCTGGGCCGCGGGCGTTGGTGCCGCGATCGGAAGGCTGGGGTTTGGCTTCGTCTTTTCCCTGATGTCGCTGACTTACCTGGCGGCGGGAGCGTGCGTGCTGGCGATACGAGATGGCGCCGCGGCGCCGGTCTCAATGCGAAGATAGCCACCATGGCCCAGCCAAACGCCGACCTGGTGGGCCCGATCCATGCGCCCGACGCGCCGCAAGGGGGGATCGGCCGCCAGTTGCGAGACATCATCCTCGGGGGCCAGGACGGCCTTGTCAACGTGCTCGGGCTCGTCCTTGGTGTGGCGGCTGCCACGGCGCAACTCAAGGTCGTGGTCGTGGCCGGCCTGGCGGCTACCTTTGCAGAATCGATCGCGATGGCGGGTGTCGCCTACACATCGGCGCTGGCCGACCATGATTACTACCTTGCCGAAGAGGCCAAGGAGCGGCGCGAGGTCGAGGAGGTTCCCGAGGTCGAGCGCGAAGAGGTGCGGCAGATCTTTCGGGATAAAGGGCTGAAAGGCGACCTGCTGGAGCGGGTGGTGGACGAGATAACCTCCGACAAGAAGGTCTGGGTCGATGTCATGATGCGGGACGAACTGCATCTGACCCCAGTCGCCAAGGAAGGCATAGCCCGGCGCGCCCTGGTTACCGGTGTCGCTACGCTGATCGGTTCCCTGATCCCAATGATTCCCTTCCTGCTCGTGCCGCTGCTCGGGATCTCGGTTACGCTGGCGACCCTGCTTGCGGTGCCGCTCTGTGCCGCCGTCCTGTTTGGCGTGGGGGCCTACAAAGCGATCACCCTGGTCGGCGACTGGCGTGTCAGCGGTTTGCAGATGCTGTTCATCGGCATGGTCTCGGCTGCCGCCGGGTACCTGATCGGCCGGCTCCTGCACGTGAGCGGGGCCTAGGGCGGCTCGCCTATGCCGATCCTCCAGGCGATCCTGCACGCGCTAGGGACTTCGTTCGACATGTTCTGGGAGGTTCTGTGGGCGCTGGCCCTCGGCTTCATCCTCTCGGCTGTCGTACAGAGCCTGGTCTCGCGCCAGGCGGTCGCCGGCGCCCTCGGGAATGACTCGCCGCGCAGCCTTGCGATCGCCTGCGGGCTGGGCGCGGCCTCCTCGTCCTGCTCCTATGCCTCGGTCGCAATCGCGCGCTCCCTCTTTCGGAAGGGCGCCACCTTCGTCAACGCCATCGTGTTCGAGTTCGCCTCAACCAACCTGGTTTTCGAGCTGGGCCTGATACTCCTGATCCTGCTTGGCTGGCAGTTCCTTGCGGCGGAGTTCGCGGGCGGCTTGTTGATGATCGTCATCCTGGCTTTCATCTTCCGGCTGACCTTGCGGCGACAGCTGGTCGAGGAGGCAAAAAGCCAGGCAGACCGCGGGCTGCTGGGAAAGATGGAGGGCCACGGAGGCATGGACATGTCGGTCAGCGGAGGCTCGTTCCTGACGCGGCTCCTCTCCGGTCCGGGCTTGACCGCCGTCAGCCATTACTTCTGGATGGATGTGACCGCGCTCTGGCTCGACATCGGGCTCGGGTTGCTGATCGCCGGCGCACTGGCGGCCTGGGTTCCCAACTCCTTCTGGCAGGGGTTCTTTCTCACCGGCCACCCGGTGATTGCCAGCATATGGGGCCCGCTGATCGGTCCGGTGATCTCACTCTTGAGCTTTGTTTGCTCCATCGGCAACGTGCCGCTGGCCGCCGTCCTATGGAATGGGGGCATCAGCTTCGGCGGTGTGATCGCCTTCATCTTCGCGGACCTGATCATCATTCCGATCCTCAACATCTATCGGAAGTACTACGGCGCGCGCATGAGCCTCTACCTGCTGGTGGTTTCCTACGTCGCCATGGCACTCTCGGGCTTCCTGATCGGTCTCGCCTTCCAGGGGCTCGGAATCGCTCCGGCGCACCGGGCGCTGATCGCCCTGGAGTCCTCACCGACGCTTAACTACACGACCATCCTGGACGTGCTGTTTCTAGCGGTCATCGGGCTACTCGGCTGGCGCTTTCTTCGAACCGGGGGCCTCGATATGCTCCGGATGATGGAGATGCCCGCCGAAAGCGAGATCAATGGCGGGCAGTCGAGTCATCATCACCAGCATTAGTCCTCAGGGCGCGGGCCAGCACACGGTCCATGCTCGAGTGCGCCGCCAGCTGGGCACCGAGCGCCTTCGCCCTCGAGCGCAGCCCCGTTTCCAGGTGGCCGCTGACGGCAACCACCCGGGGGGGAGGGGTCAGTCGGGTGAGCCGTTCGATCAGGTCAATCTGGCGATCTGGATTGAGAGTGACCTGGATGACGACCACGCTGTTGGGCTCCCAGTGGCGACTGGCGGCCTCGCTCGCCGAGAGCGGTACGGTCTCGATGCCAAGCCTCCGGGCGGTCATCCTGACGCGCTCAGCGAAAAACAGGTCGTCCTGGATCACATACAGGCGTCCGGCCATGGGTCGAGAATAGCCGGTTGATTCGCAGGGGTGACCTTTTGGTCATCACCAAAGGCCAGTTTGTGCTTGCTATAATCCGCCGCGGGAAGTTTGGGTCGCGGGCTGCGCCGGGCTCCCGGCGAAGACTCTCAATCCAAAGTAGAAAGAAAGGAGATCTTTGCTGTGAGCTTCAGCGATAGGACCTTGACCTGCCGTGACTGCGGTTTGAACTTTGTTTTCACCATCGGTGAGCAGGAGTTTTACGCCGCGAAGGGGTTCCAGCACGAGCCCTCCCGTTGCCCGGACTGCCGCTCGATCAACCGCAACGTCCGCGGCACCGCCCGCCCCAAGGAGCTTCACGAGGTCGTCTGCGCGGAGTGCGGCAAACCCGCCCAGGTGCCCTTCACCCCCACCATGGGACGCCCCGTCTACTGCAGCGACTGCTTCGACAAGGTGCGAACCAGCCGCCACTAGCCACGATCGGTGGTCGATTTGTTGCGTTCGTAACGATAGCCGTAACCTGGCCGGCGCAGCATCGAGGCAGCGGCAAGCCCCGCCCGCTGGCGGGCGCCCGCCACAATATGCGCGATTCAGGCAATCCAGCCCTGCGTCTGGTCGGACCGGCTGACGAAGCCGGCCAGCCACGGGTGCGGCACGCCGCCGGGCTTACATTCTGGGCCGAAACGCTGCTGGTCAAGACCACCATTGGACGCGAGTTCATCGACATCACCGAGCGCGTCCGCGATGTGGTGGAGCGGTCGGGAGTCTCGCAGGGCACTCTTACGGTGTTTTCCCGGCACACCACGGCTGCCGTGGTTCTTAACGAGAACGAGCCGCTCCTGCTCCAGGACATGGGTGGGATGCTGGAACGGATCTCGGGCTCCGGCGGGGTGTACGAGCACAACGACATGAGCCGCCGCACCGGTGAGATGGAACCGAACGAGTGCGCTAACGGCCACGCGCATTGCCAGCACTTGCTAGTTGGCGGCAGCCAGACGATACCGGTCTGGGACGGCGCCCCCGACCTGGGACGCTGGCAGCGAATCTTCCTCCTGGAGCTGGACCGCGCCCGCGAGCGCCAGGTTGTGGTCCAGGTCTTCGGCGCCTGACGGTTCCGCGCGACCGTTCAGTGGCGCTCGACCCGCTACCCTAAGGGCTGTCCGGCGGCCGGCAGGGCCGCCACTTGCAGGAGGTTGGCATGCTCGAGAGGTTCACCTGGTACAAGCAGTCGGCGTACAAATGGAAGGGCGACGGCATCACCGTCTACATCGATCCCTGGGGAGTGACGAAAGGCCAGGACGAGCCCGCTGACGTCATCTTCATCACGCACGCCCACTTCGATCACTTTCAGCCAGAAGAGATAGATAAGGTTCGCAAGGCGAGCACGCAGATCGTGGCGCCGCACGATATAGCCCGGGAGTTGGGTGGCAACGTAAAGGCAGTCAAGCCCGGTGAATCGTTGGAGGTTGCAGGAATCAAGGTCGAGACCGTGGTCGCCTATAACACGCACCCGGAGCGGCTGCAGAACCATCCCAAGAGCAATGGTTGGGTCGGATACATCATCAAGCTTGGCGACCATCGTTACTATCACGCCGGCGATACCGACCCCGCCCCCGAGCTGGAGCAGATCAAGACCGATGTCGCCTTCGTACCGATCGGCGGGACCTACACGATGGGCCCATCCGAGGCAGCCGGCTTCATCAAAAAGATGCGTCCGCAGCTTGCGGTGCCGATGCACTACGGTTTCGTCGTAGGCACTGTCGGTGACGCGGACACCTTTACGAAAGAAGCGGCTCCCGTCAAGGTCCAGATGCTGAAGCCGGTGCACGCCTTCGAGAAGTCGGAGGCCACGCCGCACTAGATATCCGGCCTGGATCGCCGGGGCGGTCGGGCTGGGTCCGGGTGGCAGCGAGTGGAAAACGGCCTGAAGGCAGGGCGTCGGGCGTGTTTGTTTATCCACGCGTGACGACTCGGAACCGTTTTTTTCATTGCGACAGACAGCTGTCGCAAACATGCTTCAGGATGCAGAGCATGGCCGTACCGGAGAAGAAAGTTGAGACTCCACTCGACCTGATTCTTCGAGGATACGAGGCACTCCCGGGATGGATGGCGCGGATGCGCGACGAGGATCTAGGACCGGTGGTGATCCGGATGCGGCAGATTTCCGACCGCAATGAGGCGGCCTCCGCCGAGGCGCTGCGCCGCTTCGAGAAGTCCGGTGCCTGGGCGGCCGATGGCGCGCTCGACCTCGTCGCATGGCTCAAGTCCAATGGGAAACTGTCGGGCGGGGCTGCGATGGAACGAGTGGCCATGGGCCGTCAGCTGGAGAAGCTGCCGGAGACCGCCCGCGCCTTTCAGCGCGGGGATCTCGGCTATCAGCATGTTGCGATCCTGAGCCGGACGGCCGAGAAGGTCGGGACCGGTGCATTCAGGAAAGAAGAGGCAAGCCTGATTGAGGCGGCCCAGTCCATGGATCCTGGCCAGTTCGCCGGGGTGGCTAAGGCCTTCGAGTTCCGAGTGGATCATGCGGCGGCCCTGGCCGACGCCAACCGGGCTTACAGCCGGCGCTATCTCCATCTCAGCGAGCCCAAAGACGGGCTGGTGCACCTGGAAGGACTACTTGATGCCGAGGGCGGCGCGATCGTCAAGACGGCTCTGGATGCCCTGATGCCCGCGCCGCATCGTGACGACGATCGGACCGCCGGGCAACGGCGTGCTGACGCGCTGGTTGACCTGGCCCGGCGGCCACTGTCTGGCAGCAAGCTGGGCAGCTCGGGTGGGATGCGGCCGCACCTGGTGATCACCGCCAGCGTCGAGACCCTCGCCGGAGTTCAGGGGGCGCCGGCGGCCGAGCTTCAGGCAGTAGGTCCAATCGCGAACGAAACGGCTCAGCGGCTTGCCTGCGATGCGACCGTCAGCTGGCTACTGGGCGGAGCCGAGATGGAGCAGGAGACGAGTCATGAACACCGACAGATCCCGCCCTCGATCAGGCGTGCCCTGGTGGCGCGGGACAAGGACTGCGTCTTCAGTGGCTGCCACCGACCGCCTGACTGGTGTGACGGCCATCACATCAAATGGTGGACCCGGGGTGGCGAGACGAAGCTCGAGAACTTAGTCCTGGTCTGCGGCCGGCATCACTGGATGGTCCATGAGGGTGGCTGGACCATCGAACGAATTGGCGGCCGGTGGGTCACGAAACCGCCCGGCCATCGGGTGGAGACGCAAGCGCGCTCCGCCTGAGTCCAGGCGGCCCGCCGGCCGCCAGCGCGCCAGCGACTGACGGGTTCTGAGGGAACTTTCCGGTCGCTCCGCCGTCTGGATGGTGACGTCCACGGACGGAACAGGAGGAAACCGATGCTCAAGAAGCTCGTTCCGGCGGCGGCGGCAACCCTGGCGGTGTTCCTGACTCAGGCGCTTCCCGCGGCAGCCTGCGGCGGCCTGGTGGCTCCCAACGGCGCGATTCGGCTGGAGCGTGCCACCACGCTGGTGGCCTGGCACGGAGGCGTCGAGCACTACATGACCAGCTTCAGCTACCAGGGCAGCGCCCAGAGCTTTGGCTGGATCGTGCCGTTACCGACGGTTCCCGACAAAGTCGAGCCGGGCGGCAAATGGACCCTACAGCGACTGCTGCGGGAGACCAGGCCGCAGCCGCTATTTGCCCTGGATTCCCGTGCCGGGCAGGCGACCTCTGCCAGCCAGCACGCCGAGGTGCTTCAGCAGGTGCAGATCGATGCCCTTGATATCACGGTTTTGCGCGGCAGCGGCCAGGCGGTGCTCGACTGGGCCAAAGACAACGGCTTCGCGATCGATGCCGAGACGCATGCACACGTTTTGCAATACGCCAAGGGCAGCCCGATCTTCATGGCGGCCAAGTACAACACCACCCGTGCGGCGACACAGAAACTCTTGTTTGGCGACGGCGCGCCGGTCCTGATCACGATGAAGCTCGCGCACCCCTGGATACCCTTCGAGGTCCTCGCGGCCGGCCAGCAGGTGCAGGCGGATCTGTATCTTCTGTCTGACCAGCCGGTCTACACGTCGGAATTGGGCGCCGTCCTGGGCGTCTCAGGGGTTGGCACCGACGTCCCTGGCGCAGAGGGTTTCACGCTCAAATTCCAGGAGCCGATGAACGACAGCCTGTTCCGCGATCTCTCGACCGACCGCAATATGGGCTGGGTCCGGCCGGACGGCTGGCTTACCTACCTGAGCCTCGACGCGCCTGACGACAAAGTCACCTACGACATGAGCGTCACGCCAATGGGCGTCGTCAAAGTCGCCCCGTTTGGCACCAAGCCGATGGCGATCGTCGACGGCAGCGCCGGCAGGCCGGCTGCCGCCAGCCTGCCCACGGCTCCGATGGGAACCGGGCTAACGCTCCTGCTGCTCGGCACCATGGTCGCGACCGGTCTGCTGATCTTCAGGCGTCGCCGGATCTAACTTCGACAGCCAGGTGGTGGCCGACTTCGGCCACCACCTTTCCGGAACCCCGGGCCACGCTTCAGGCGCGTAACCTTACTTCTTGCTGAGCCTGTTTCCTGATACAGGGGCTTCCCCGATTGCTGAGTGCTGTGCTAGCGTCGTGTAAGGGCTTACATCGGCGCTCAGTTCCGGGAGAGTGATGAGGAAGGGCGTACCGACCATCTATACCGTCGCCGATGACGCCGGCGTCTCGATCGCCACCGTCTCGCGGGTGGAGCGAGGCTATAAGACCGTCTCGGACCCGACGGCCCGGCGGGTTAGAGCCTCGATGGACAGGGTCGGTTACCGGCCCAACGCGGCAGCACGGGCGCTGGCGATGCAGCGGCATGAGGCGATCGGCCTTGTTTTCCCTCATCTGTCAGGTCCTTACTACTCCGGTGTCATCCTTGGTCTCGAGGAAACCGCCGCGGCGCGTGGCCAGGCCCTCTATGTCGTCGGGACTCAGGGTCGAAACCACGCCGACCAACTCGTAGCAGATCTCAGCAGCCGCGTTGACGGCCTCGTGATCGCGGGCCGCACGGTGCCCGACCGGGTGATCCACGAGCTGGAGCGAAATCGCCTTCCACTGGTGCTCCTCGCCCGCAATGGGGTGGGGGGGACGGACGCGGTCAGGTCCGAGAACCGTCGTAGCGCCGAGCTACTGACCGCACATCTGATCAACCACGGTCATCGAGCAATTGCTTTTCTTGGAGACCCCGACTCCTCTCCGGATTCGATGGAGCGCTGGCAGGGTTTCGTTGATGCCCAGAGGCACGTGCGGCCGGTTGCCAGCATGCGTCCAGTCGGCTGCGCTTTTGGCGAGGCGGAGGGCCGCGAAACCGCCGGGCGGCTGCTCAGCGGCCGGTCCCGGCCGACGGCGCTCTTCTGTGCCAGTGACGAGATCGCGATGGGGGCATACGGTGCGGCCGCGGATTTGGGCCTTCGAATCCCGGCAGACGTCGCCGTCACCGGCTGGGATGACATCGCGGTCGCCAGGCTACTGATGCCAGGTCTGACCACGGTTCGCCAGCCACTGCGGGAGATGGGGGCAGCGGCGGCCCGCCTCCTCCTGGAGCGTGTCGACGCAAACCGCCAACAAGCATCAACCACCGTCCTACCGACCGAAATAGTCATTCGTTCGAGTTGCGGTTGCCAGCCATAAGGAGGTACGTCACGACATGAGAGCGCTCAATCGACTCTTACGCGCGATTGCACTGCTGGGCCTTGCGGTCTTACCGGTGGCCTGCGGCAGCGCCGGCGGCTCGGGATCGAGCGGCAACGGTCCCGTCACGCTGCAGGTCTGGGCCAATGGTGACGAGGGCGACAAGCTGCCCGCCAGCGACGCGCTCGCGAACTTCAAGAAGGCCAACCCCAGTATCACGATCAAGGTCACACCCCTTCCATGGAGTGTTGCTCACGACAAACTGATCACCGCCATCGCCGGTCGTCAGACTCCCGACGTGGCGATGATCGGCAGCACATGGATGGGCGAGCTGACCAAGTTGAACGCCGTCACGACGCTCCCATCTTCGATCAACAAGAGCGATTTCTTCTCGGGTGGCATGAGCACGGCGGAAGCCAATGGCACCGCATACGGAGTACCCATGTATGTGGAGACTCGCGTTATCTACTATCGGAAGGATCTCGCGCAGAAGGCAGGTATAACCTCGCCGCCAGCAACCTGGGACGACCTCAAGACGATGGCCGAAAAGTTGAAGGCCGCCGGTTCCAAGTACGGGATCGACATGCAGGCAAACGACTGGCAGGAGTATCTGCCACTGGTCTGGTCGGCGGGCGGTGACGTGATGAAGAGTGGGAAATTCACGCTCAACAGCCCCGAGGCGACCAAGGCGCTCGACTACTACGCCAGCTTTTTCAAGTCCGGCCTGACCCGCAGCTCGCAGCCCCAGGGTTTCGATCTCCCCGGAGCATTTGCGTCCGGCGATGACCCGATGTTCATTTCAGGTCCGTGGATGATGGGTCTCGTCAGCAAGGCTGGGCTCAGCCAGGACCAGTGGGCGGTGGCGCCCATGCCAAAGGGCGATAAGTCAGCGACCTCGTTCGTGGGTGGCGCCGACTGGGTAGTGTTCAAAGGCAGCAAGAACCAGGACGCGGCCTGGAAGTTCATCCAGTTCATGTCCCAGAAGGACACTCAGGTCAGCTGGTACAAGACGATCAAGGATCTTCCGTCTCGTCAGGATGCCTGGAGCGACCCGACGCTGACCTCGGATCCGAACCTGAAGGTCTTCGGGGATCAGTTGAAGGACGCCAAGTCGCCGCCCAACATTCCGCAGTGGGAAGAAGTCGCAAAGGCTATCGACGACTGGGAGGAGAAGGCTGCGCTTGGAAAGGTCAGTGCCCAGGACGCGACCAAGGGCATGCAGCAGCAGGCAACCCAGATCGTCGGTGGGTGATTCGTGAGCGCGCAGCAGGGTGTGGTCGCGTCCGGTCCCCGGACGCGACCCGCCGCCCGACGCGGACACGTCAAGGAGGCCTTAACCGGGTGGGCCTTCTCGGCCCCGTTCCTGATCCTGTTCCTTGCTTTTCTCGCGCTGCCGATCCTGGCGTCTTTCATCCTCAGCTTCACGGACTTCAGCCTGGGCAACCTGGTCGACCCGCTGTCGGCGCCCTTTGTTGGGCTCAACAACTACATCAAGCTCGTCCACGACCCGAAGTTCCTGCAGGCCGCGTTGAACACGACGTTCTACGTGGTCTTCGGCGTAGTCCTCAACCTGGCCGTCGGGCTGCTCGCTGCGGTTGCGCTGAATCGAGGGATTACCCGCTTTAGAGCCGTCTTCAGGGTTGGCTATTACCTTCCCGTCGTCACGAGCATCGTCGCGGTCGCGGTGATCTGGCGATTTCTGTTCAATGTCGACTTCGGCCTGGTCAACGGCCTGCTGCAACTGGTTGGCGTCAGGGGACCTGACTGGCTTGGCAACCCGACGCTCGCGCTGCCCGTGATCATCGCGCTGATGGTCTGGAGGAACTTCGGAAACGCCATGATCATCTTCCTGGCCGGCCTTCAGGGAATCCCCAACGAGCTCTACGAGGCCGCGCGTATCGACGGGGCGAACCGGTGGCAGGAGTTTCGCAGCATCACCTTGCCAATGCTCCGGCCGACGATGCTATTTCTCACCGTCCTAACCACCATCGGTTTTCTGCAGGTTTTCGAAGAGCCGTTTGTTATGACTCAGGGCGGCCCGCTGAACAAGACGCTTTCGATTTCGATGCTGGTCTACCAGCAGGCGTTCAACTTCTTCCACCAGGGCTACGCGAGCGCGATGGCATACACGCTGTTCATCGTGATCGCAGCCATCACCCTGCTCCAGTTCCGCGTCCTGAGGTCGCAGACATGAGCGTCATCGCTCCCGTCCGTCCGGCGGTACCCACGGTCACCGAGGTTAGACCCGCGCCAATTCGACGGGCTGATGGTCGCCGGGGGAACTCTCTCTGGGTCTATGCAGCCCTGATCATCGGGCTGCTCTTCCTCGTCGGACCGTTTCTCTGGATGATCGCCAGCTCGGTCAAGACGTCGGCCGAGCTGCACCATTCGCCGCCGACCTGGTTTCCACAGACGTTCACGCTCGACAACTACTCCACGATCTTCACCAAGCTCAACTTCCCCCAGTACTTCATAAACTCCGTGATCGTCGCCGCCGTGGTCGTCGGCAGCAACCTGCTTTTCTGTTCGATGATCGGCTACGCGCTGGCCAAGCTCCGGTTTGGCGGCAAGAATGTGGTCTTCCTGGTGGTGCTGGCAACGATCATGGTGCCGCAGACGGTCTATTTGGTGCCTCTGTTCGTCTTGATGAGTGACCTCAACCTGGTCAACAGCTATCCGGGGCTGATCCTGCCCTTCGCGGCCCAGGCCTTCGGGGTGTTCCTGATGCGGCAGTTCATCCAGGGGATTCCGGACGAACTGCTGGAGGCGGCTCGGATCGACGGCGCCAGCGAGTTCTCGATCTTCTGGAAGGTCGTTCTGCCGCTGCTGGGGGCGCCACTGGCCACGCTGGGGATCCTGATCTTCCTGGGTAGCTGGAACAACTTTCTCTGGCCGCTGATCATCGCAACCAGCGACCAGATGTACACACTGCCGGTCGCAGTCGGCGTCTTCTCGATCGGGCAGAACGCGATCGACTACGGACTCCTGATGGCAGGATCGGTCGTGCTCATCGCGCCCGTCTTGATCGTCTTTTTGCTGCTACAACGGTTCGTCCAGCAGGGCATCGCAACAACAGGTCTCAAGGGCTAAGGAGGTCAGGTTATGTACCGTCACCGTTTCTTTGTCGCGCTCCTTCCAGTCATCTTGCTGGTCGCCGTGCTGGCGTCGCCTGTCGCCGCCGCCGGTCCCGGAGCCCAGGGGCAGGACAATTGCCAGGGCGAGCAGCACGGCAGCAACAACTGCAACGGCCTGACCGCGCAGCAACGTCAGGGGCTGATGGCGATCGCGAGGGATACCTGGAGGTTTTACAGCGAGGACGTCGACCCGAATACGCATCTGCCCCTGGACAACGTCACGCACGCCGGCGGTTCCCCCGTGCCGACGAGCTATGGGCGGTACACGTCGTCCGCCAACATCGGCGTCTATCTCTGGGCCGTGGTATCGGCCAGCGATCTCGGGTTGATCAGCAAAGGCGAGGCAGTCAGGGAAATCTCGGCCACGCTGACCACGGTCGCCCGGCTGCAAAAAGATCACGGTTTCCTCTACCAGTGGTATGACACGACCACGGGAGCGGTCATCCCGGGCCCTGGAAACCCGCATGAGTGTGGGGGCGCGCCGACGTTCGATAACTGCTGGTTCATCTCGCAGGTCGACAATGGGTGGTATGCGTCAGGCTTGATCGTGGTCCGG
Source organism: Candidatus Dormiibacterota bacterium (assembly GCA_036403615.1). Classification (GTDB taxonomy): domain Bacteria; phylum Chloroflexota; class Dormibacteria; order CF-121; family CF-121; genus JALYYC01. The sequence continues at coordinate 23,881 of DASWQQ010000124.1, forward strand.
AGCGCGCTGCCCAGCCTCCGCCGCCAGGTCAATCAACTGATGGCTCCGATGGACTTCAGCCTCTTCTATGACAACCGTCCGCAGACGCGTTGTAATACGAACCCGGCGGTTCCCGGCAACCAGCCCACCGGCCAGATGTACGGCGGCTACTATGTCGGGCTCCCGCCAGAAACGGGCACCAACTGGCAGCACTACTATCACAACGGCGCGCTCTACAGCGATCCGCGCATCTCCGCGTATATCGGCATGGGGCTACACCAGATGCCGGGCGACGTCTGGTGGCGCACCTGGCGGACGCTTCCGCCAAAGGCTCCCTTCCCGGAATGCCAGGCGACCGATCCCGACTTCTCCTGGCAGGGTCAGTGGCCGGTCCCCGGTTACTGGACGGTCTACCGCGATCCCCAATCAGGCAAGCGGTTCAATGTGTGGGAAGGCCACTACAACTATTACGGCGGCGATCCGCGCTTTATCCCGACCTGGGGCGGCGGGATGTTCGAAGGCCTGATGGCGAACGCCGTCGTTCCGGAAACCACCTGGGGACCGCGCAGCCTGGGTCTCGCGGACGTGCGGGCCGCCCAGGTCCAGATCAAGTACGCGTCAGAAAAGCTCAATTACCCGGTTTGGGGCCTGTCGCCATCCAGCACGGCCGACGACAGCGGTAACTACAACACCTATGGCGCCGAGGGCCTGGCAACTCCGTACGCCCTAAAGAAGGGGTTGTCCCAGTGCTATGGCTGCGCGACCGAGGATGTGGTCAGCCCGCACGCGTCGTTCATCGCCCTGGATGTCGTGCCTGCGCAGGCCTACGCGAATATCCAGAAGTTGCGCAAACTCTATCCGGGCGTCTATGGAACCGGTGGCTTCTTCGATGCCGTCAACCCGAAGACAGGCTCGGTCGGCCATCGGTATCTCGTGCTCGACCAATCGATGATCATGGCCGCCCTGGACAATGCCCTGGAAAATCGCGCCATGCAGCACCACTTCGCGGCGGACCCGGTCTCCTGGGCCGCCAGGCTGTACCTGTCCTACGAGACTATGTCGATCAGTGGCGACGCTGGCAACCAAGAGAAGAACAAGCAATAGCAGAACGTAAGAGCGGCGGGCAGCGGGCGAGTTCCGCTGCTCGCCTCGACTGGGAGCGGCGCGTCGGCCGGCGGCGTGATTCAGTCGCGGCTGCAATCGCCGAGACCCTACCAGCACCAAGGAATGTTCGCGCTGAGGGTGGGGGAGGGCAGGTCACGGTTCGATGGGAGCCTGTCAAGGGAGCGGCCGGCTATGTCGTGCAACGGGCGGACAGCCCGGCGGGACCGTTTTTGACCATCGACCACGGCGGCGGCGATGTGCTTGCCGTGCCCGGGCCAATTTACGC
>DASWQQ010000125.1:0-5541 GCA_036403615.1 Candidatus Dormiibacterota bacterium
GCCCGGGATGGGCGCCTGGATCCGGATGGCGGCGGAGAGGGCCAGTGCGAGATCGTTCTGCAGCGCTGTGATCTTACGAACCGGCACGCCTACGCCCGGCTGCAGCTCGTACTGCGTCACCGAGGGACCGGAGTTGACTCCGATAACAGTGGCCTGGACATCAAAGCTGGAAAGCGTCTGCTCGATCAGCTTGATGTTCGCCTTGATCTCGTCGTGCAGCCGGTCCTTACGCACCGCGACCGTATCGAGCAGGTGCAGCTCCGGCTTTACCCAGGCATGGTGGATCTCGTCGTCGCCAACCGCGACGAGCGGAACCTCCGGGTCCGGGACTACCGCCAGCACAGGCTCCGCCGGGGCGGCCTTCCTGCGCTTCGAAACGGGGGCACCCGGTTCGCCATTCTCCGTGGCCAGTTCCGGCAGGGGCACGACAGGAGTCGGTGCGGGCGCCGCCACACCCTGGATCGGGACAAGCACGGGCTCCTCGGTCTCGGTGCGCATGACCTGGTTTTGCGCGTGCCACCCTTCGGCAGGTTTGGCTTTCGTTTTCGCCGCGGGTTTCTCCTCAGGCCGGGTGTTCTCATAGTGCTCGCGTAGGGCCCCCAGGGTTTCACGCAGCGAGACGTCGAAGGCGAGCACCAGGGAGCCGAGCAGGATCGCCACCAGGATCAGGATGCTTCCAGCCGTACCGGCCAGTGCACTGAGGGCGTCGCCTTCCAGACGGCCGACGTAGCCGCCGCTGTGCCCGATCGAGACGTCCAGCAATCCCAGCAGGCTGATGACCAGCAGGCCGATCCCGAGTCCCCTCCCCCACGTCATGGTCTCGATCCAGGGCGCGAGCAGTTCGATACCGGTCGCCAGCACAGCCAGGATGACAAAGACGACTCCCCAGCCGAAGAGAGCGACGAGGCCGCCATTGAGAAGGTGCATCGCCGAGCCACTCGACTGGAGTACGACCGCCAGAACGATCAAACCGGCTAGCAGGATGCAGGCGATTCCGGCCAGCTCCCGTTGCTGGCGCGACGGCACCTCCAGCTTCGGCAGCCGCGGCGGCTTGATTCGAAAGCGCTGACGCGAAGCCGAACGCTTCGGGCGCGCTATGCGCTTATGCCGCGGTTTCGTCGTTGAGGAATGGCTGCGACGTTTGCTGGGACGAATGGGGCCATTCTAGCGACTCCACCAGCCATGCACCAGTAGGGGCCGGGGGCGTATAAGTAAGGCTATGGCAAAGGAAAATCAAATCCCTGGCGACTACCGGCATCAAGACACCCTCGACGAGCGCCTCCGGGAGGAGCGTCCGGATAACCAGGCCTCCCTAAGCGAGGAGCCCAAAGGCAAGTTCGATGAACCCGAAAGCGAAGCGGTCGGCGACACCCATGCTGGCGTGCTGGACGACGAGAACGATTCAACCGCAGAGGAGGCGGCCATCCACACTTCAGACGAAGCCGAAGGTGCGGTTGACACCGACACCGACAGCTACACAGGCGACAAGATCTAGCCACGCTTTCGCAGGAGGAGCAGGATGACCGCTCGAGAGCCCGAGGGCGCCCATTTGAATGGGAGCGTACCGCTCAAAGACGCTGATGCCGTCTTCCGTTCGGTCGTATCGACGCTCGGCGACCGCCTCCGCCGGATACCGGACGGTGAGACTGGCGTCCGCAGCAACTGGATCGGCTTTCAGTCCGAAGTGTTTTCCGCTACCGGCCAGTTCGACCTGGTTCCGCCTCAGGCGGGCGCCTATGCGCCTCTTCCCCAGTTGACGCCAAAGGCCGGGGTCGAGCCGCGGCAGATCAAACTCGGCCGGCTTGGATATGCCGACGCGGCAAAGAGCTCCTATCAGAAGTTCGCGGCCCTCAAGGCTGAGGGAGGGATCGGCCGCGACGTGCGCTTCCAGGTCAGCCTGCCCACCCCCCTCGCCCCGGTGGCCGGTTTCGTGGCCCCCGACGCCATGCCGGCAGTGGAGCCGATATACGAAGCCCGCCTATTGGAGGAACTGGACGAGATCGCCTCCAGCATTCCGCATGATCAGCTTGCCATCCAGTGGGATACGGCCGTCGAGTTCGGCATGCTGGAGGGCGTCTGGCCGGTCAACTTCCGGGACGTGCGCCGGGAAGTTGTCGACCGCCTGGTTCGAATCGGAAAGCGTGTGCCCACCCCGGTCCAGCTCGGTTATCACCTCTGTTACGGCGACGCCGGGCACCGCCATTTCAAAGAACCGGCTGACATGACGAAGCTAGTCGACATTGCCAATGCGATAACTGATGGAGTTGACCGACCGGTTCAATGGTTCTCCATGCCGGTGCCGCGCAACCGGGCCGACGACGCCTACTTCGCTCCCCTACGCGACCTCCGGCTACCGCCCGAAACCGAGCTCTACCTGGGCCTGGTTCACCGGACCGACGGCGCGGAGGGAACGCGGCGCCGGATCGCGGCGGCGCAGCGTACCTTCGACCGGCCATTTGGCGTCGCGGCAGAATGCGGCCTGGGTCGCCGACCACCGGAAACGATCCCGGGGGTGCTTCGCATCCATGCCGAGGTTTCCACGCCACTCAATGACGCTGCTACGGTCCGGTAAGAGAGGCTAGCCTCAGACCTCGACGACGATTGGCATGATCATCGGGCGCCGGCGCATCTGATCGTAGAGGAAGCGGCTGAGCGAGTCCCGGATCGAGTTCTTGACGACCGACCACTCCGGGGCACCGGGGCCGATCTTGTTGATGGTGGCCAGCACCTGCTGGCGCGCCGATTCGATCAGGGCGTCCGAGGTCTGCTGGTGGACGAAGCCGCGGGAGATCAGGTCGGGTCCCGAGATGACCCGACCGGTGTCCTTATCTACAGTCACGATCACGATGAATATGCCGTCAGTGGAGAGCACGCGGCGGTCGCGCAGCACCACCGATCCCACGTCCCCGACGCTGAGTCCGTCGACGAAGACATAGCCGGCCGGCACCTTGTTGCCGAGGTGCGGCAGCATGCCGTCGCCCAGCTCGACGACGTTGCCGTCGTCGGTGACGATTACGTGATCCCTGGCGATTCCGACCTCCTGGGCGATCTCCGAATGCAGTGCGAGATGGCGGAACTCACCGTGGACCGGCATGAAGAACTTGGGCCTGACCAGGTTGAGCATCAACTTCAGTTCCTCCCGGCTGGCGTGTCCGGAAGCATGGACACGATTGCGCGCTGAGTAAAAGACGCGAGCCCCGTGCTTGTAGCAGTTGTTGATGGTGCGCGAGACCAGTTCCTCGTTGCCCGGGATGGGGGTGGCTGAAAGTATCACCGTATCGTTTGCCTTGAGCCTGACCTGCGGGTGCTCCTGGGCGGCGATCCGGGTAAGAGCGGAGAGAGGCTCCCCCTGGCTACCGCTGGAGAGGACCACGAGGTGCTCGTCCTGTTCCTTGTTGATGTCCTGCACCTTGATCAGGATGTCCTGGGGCACCTGCAGGTAGCCGAGCTCCTGCGCGATCGTCAGGTTGTTGACCATCGATCGCCCGATCACGGCTACCTTCCGCTTGTAGCGCGCGGCAGTGTTGAGCGCCTGCTGGATGCGGTAGATGTTGGAGGCGAAGGTCGAGATGATGATGCGACCGGGACACTGGCCGAAGAGGTCGTCAAAGGCATCGCCGATGGTCCGTTCGGACGGCGTAAAACCATCGCGTTCGGCATTCGTGCTGTCCGACATCAGGAGAAGCACACCGCGATTACCGAAGTGCGAGAGCCGAGCCATGTCAGTCGGATGACCATCCACGGGGGTCTGGTCCATCTTGAAGTCGGCTGAGTGGATCACCACACCTACGGGCGTTTCTATCGCCAACGCGGTGGTGTCCGGGATGCTGTGCGCAACGTGGATGAACTCCACCTTGAAGGGGCCGAGCTCGATCACATCGCCGGCCTTGATTTCTCGCAGGTCCGCGTGCTCGATCAGCTTGTGTTCGCGGAGCTTGTTCTTGATGAAACCCAGCGTCAGCCTGCTGCCGTAGATCGGCGCCGAGACCTTGGGGAGGATGTAGGGCAGCGATCCGACATGGTCCTCGTGACCGTGCGTCAAAAGAAAGGCGAGGACCTTCTCCTTGCGCTCGGCCAGGTAGGTGACGTCGGGGAGCACGAGGTCGACGCCGAGCATCTCCTCTTCCGGGAACATCAGGCCGGCGTCGATCACGATGATGTTCTCGTCGTACTCGAGCGCCATCATGTTGCGGCCGATCTCGCCCAGTCCGCCGAGCGGGATGGCGCGAAGCCTGGGTTTCTTAGCCAAAGAGGGTGAGTTGCTCCTCCGGCTTGGGCGTGGGCGCCGCCGGTATCGCCGCCGCCTTGCGTCGTTCCTCGACCCGATCAAGGTGCGCCTTGACGGCCTTGAAGTCCTGTTCCAGCGGGCCCATCAGGAAACTGTTGTAGAGGGCGGCCGCAGGGTGGTAGACAGGGATGTAGGTGACGGTGTCTTTGACGATCACTCGGCCGTGCAGCCGCGAGATCGAATCCTGGCCGGGCAGCAGCCGGGCCAGGGCATGGCGGCCGAGGATCAGCACCACCTCCGGTTTGATCAGCCCAAGTTGATGCTCGAGATATGGGGAGCAGGCCTCAACCTCGGCCGGTTGCGGGTCGCGGTTGTTGGGCGGCCGGCACTTGAGGATATTGGTGATGAATACGTCAGACCGAGAAAGCCCGATACCCCGTAACAGCTGGTCGAGGAGCTTGCCTGCGGCACCGACGAACGGCTCGCCCCGCTGGTCCTCGTTTTGACCCGGGGCCTCCCCCACCACCATGATGCGGGAGCCGGCAGGTCCAACGCCCGGGACAGCGTGTGTCCGGCTGAATCCGAGGGGGCAGCGGCGGCAGTCGTGAATGTCCCGAGCAAGGGTCTGAAGGTCAACGAAGTCCAACCCGCGGCCAGTATAGCCGCGACCCGAGGCCGCGGCATACTGGATTTCCGCCGGTTTAGTGGTTTCCGCCGCCCCGTCCGCCGCGATCGAATTCGCGGCGCGGGCCGCGATCGCCACCGCCACGGTTGAAGCCGCCGCTCCCGCCGCGCGGCGGACCACCGCGATCTCGCTCGGTCACCACCCAATCGCCGTTGGTGATGCCTTTCGCTTCTTGAAGTACGGCTTTGCGGGACAGGTTGACGCGGCCCTGCCGATCCACCTCGGTCACTTTGACCTCGATGTCGTCACCGACGTTGACGGCGTCCTCCACCCTCTCCACCCGGTCCTCGGCCAGCTGGCTGATGTGCACCAGGCCGTCCTGGTTCGGCATGATCTGGACGAAGGCACCAAAGGGCATGATCCGAACTACCTTTCCACGGTAGTTCTTGCCCACCTCCACTTCCCCCGTCAGGTCTCTGATGATCTGTTCCGCCTTCGCGGCAGATTCCTCGTTGACCGACCCGATCACGACCCGCCCATCGTCTTCGATATCGATGCTGGTGACGCCTGAGTCCTCGATGATCTTCCGAATCATCTTGCCCCCTGGGCCGATGATCTCCCGGATCTTGTCCGGATGGACCTGCACCGTCACCATGCGAGGCGCGAAGCGCGACATCGTTTCGCGCGG
>DASWQQ010000126.1:0-2634 GCA_036403615.1 Candidatus Dormiibacterota bacterium
CCGGCGCACCTCTGATGATGCCGTTGCCGCCAACCTCGGAGCGCGGCGGGTCGTGAGCTTCTCCTCGGATGGCTCGCTCGTCCTCACCGCCCCCGCCTGGGGCACCACCGGCCCGGTCGACGTCCAGTTGCTCAACTGGCGGACGGGTGTGGTTCTCTGGCGACTTGCCGGCGACCCCCAGGCTAATGGGCAGTCAATCTACGCCATCGCGCAGCCGGGTGGTTCGTCATTCATCGTCGGGCTCGCCAACCCATCCGGGCCGGGGGACGTCGATGGCCTCTTCCTGGTCCACGCGGACGGCCAGGCTCAGAAGATCGTTGTCGGGTCGGTCTTTCTCGCCGCTTATCCGGATTGATTGCGGCCGCGACCGGTACGGAGGAGATAGCTATAGAGCAGCACGCCTGAGCTAAGTCCCACGGCGACTTTGAGGGCGGTCGGCGCGCTGGACGGGCTCAGGTTGCCTTCGATGATGCCGGCGATCACGAGCATGGGCGCCATACCGGCAAGGATGACCACCGACTTTCGAGCCGCCAGTACCAGGGCGTCTCGCCGCCGGTAGTCGCCGGGCATCACCAGCGCCCAGCCCATCATCAACCCCGATGCCCCCGCGGCAACCACGACCGAGAGCTCGATGACTCCGTGGGCGATGACGAAATCGAGCAGGCCGCCGCCGATGCCGTAGGCGCTCGTCAGCCCGAGCAGGCCGCCCAACTGGATACCGTTCGTCATCAGGATGTAGATGGTCGGAAGGCCCAGCAGGATGCCAAAGGCGAAGGCCAGGATCGACACGTTGATGTTGTTGGTCATGATCACACCGGACATCAGGGGGCGGTCCGAGGCAGCGATCTGCGTCCATAGCTGGTGGTTATGAACCTGCTGCACGATCTGTGCCGGTACCAGGGCATAGGCAAGCTGCGGGTCGAGCCGGATCGCGATAAAGGCGATCACGGCGGGACCAAATAGGAGGGCGGCGGCGGCGAGCATGTAGGGCGCGCAGCTGCGGTAGGTCTGCGGCAACGTCATTCCGTAGAAGGTCGCGATCCGGTCCCTGATGCTGCCGCCCTGCTGATAGACCGCCGCATGGCCCCGAGCCACCAGCCCGTTCAAATATCCGGCAACCGGCTCCGTGGGCCAGTCGCGCCTGGCCCGAGCCAGGTCGGCGGTGGCCCGGCGGTAGAGACCGGCCAGGGCCAGCACCTCGGTCGGCCGCAGCCCACCGAACCGGCTGGTGCCGGTTCTGCGCAGCAGCGCCTCCAGCCTTTCCCACTCCGGCCGGCGCCGCGTGACGAAATCGTCGGCGCGCATCTCATCAATCATGACGCAGCGCAGGAGTAGGAGCTTGCCCGGGTTTACACTGCACGCGTGCAGCCCCCGGATCAGTCTGACGAGCTTGTCATCGCCACTCCGGAGAGGGTTGCTTTTCAGTACGAGATCGCCGGCATCGGCAGCCGTTTCCTGGCGCAGGGCGTCGACATGGCGATCGTGTTCACCATCGGGCTGGTGATCACCGTCGCTGCCGCCGCGCTGGGAGCTCTCTTCAACTCGGCGCAGGTCGCCTTGCTGGTTGGCGTGATCCTCGGTTTCGTACTGGTTGCCGGTTATTTTCTTATCAGCGAGGCGGCGCTCTCAGGGCAGACGGTCGGCAAACGAACCGTCCGCCTGAGGGTCGTCGGCGACCAGGGTCAACCGATCACGCTCGCCCAGGCGGTGATCCGCAACCTGGTGCGCATCGTCGACTTCCTCCCTTTCTTCTACGGCATCGGCATTATCACGCTCTTCATCAGTGGCCGGGGAAAACGTCTGGGTGACTTCGCCGCCGGTACCCTCGTGGTGCGTGACCGGCAGAAGGTCAGCCTCTACGACCTGGCCAGCACGGCATCCAGCAACCGACCGGCAGCTGCCCCCGCGCCTGAGCAGCCGGTCGCGTCCATCTGGGCTCAGCCGGCAGCGCCGGCCGGGATCCCGGGCATCTCGGGCCAGGCATTGCAGGGACCTGCCGATCCGGCACTACGTCGACTGGTGGTCGCCTATGCCGCGCGCCGCGAAGAACTTCCCGCCGATCGCCGCCAGGCACTGGCCCAGAGTGCCGAGCCGGCTTTGAGGCGGGCACTTCCCGACGTGGTGGCGGCGCAGGGGCCGCTTGCGGCGCTCGATCAGCTGGCGGAGCGCGAGGGCATCTCGCCTTTTAGGCCCGTCGACCGTAACGCGACGCGCGCCATGACCTGGGGAATCCTGACGCTGATCCTGTTCTGGTTCCCACTTGTTGCCATCCCCACCGGGATCCTCTCCGTAGTCTTTGCTCGCAATGGGCTGCGAGCTATCCGCCAGTCACCAGGGCGGCTGCAGGGAGCGGACCGGGCTCAGACAGGCCGCATACTGGGGATCATCGGGCTCGTGATTTCGTCGCTGCTGCTGGTGCTCATTGTGCTGGCCTTTATCTTCCGCAGCGGCTAGAGTTTCTGCCGTCCGGCGATGCCGGTGTTGACCGGGTGCCACCACTCCACGCGAGGCTCGCCCAGTTTCCAGCAGAGGAAGACGGTTTCGCCCTGGCGCTGGCCGTAGAAGTCGATCAGGCCGATGGTCGGGTCGCGGAGCACGATGCCCAGCTCCTGAAGTAGCTTCAGGTCCCGCTCC
>DASWQQ010000127.1:0-1740 GCA_036403615.1 Candidatus Dormiibacterota bacterium
CCTCGACAACATCACGCTCACGTGGGTCACGAACACAGGGGTTTCCTCGGGTCGTCTTTATTGGGAGAACAAGCTCGGCTTCTTCGACGTCAAGGGTGTCTCGGTTCCGGCTGCCGTAAGCGTCTTCCCTCGAGAGCTCTATCAGGCGCCGCGGAGTTGGACCGAGCAGGCCTACCCCACCTCATCTACTTTAACGAAGTCGGCAAGGGCAACCACTTCGCGGCCTGGCAGGAGCCGAACCTCTTCACGACGGAGGTGCGTGGCGCATTCCGGTCACTGCGTTGATCGGCGCCCCCACCAACAACGGAGGTAGTCATGAGTAGCTCCGTCGAGACCGCCAGCGACATCCGTCCATTCCACGTCGACATTCAGGATGAGACTTTGGAGGATCCTCGTCGACGCATCGCGGCCACGAACTGGCCCGAGAAGTCGTCCTGGTCGGCTTCTGGACGTATACCTGCATCAACTGGATACGCCAGCTTCCCTATGTCCGCGCCTGGGCCGGGAAATACGTCGGCCGCGGGCTGGTGGTGATCGGCGTCCACACGCCCGAGTTCCCGTTCGAGCACAACGCTGATCACGTCCGCAGGGCCATCCAGGACATGAGGGTTGGTTACCCCGTCGCGATCGATAACGACTACGCGGTATGGAGTGCCTTCCGAAATTACTACTGGCCCTCTCTTTATTTCGCCGACGCGCAGGGGCATATCAGGCATCACTACTTCGGCGAGGGCGCATACCAGCAGTCGGAAATGGTTATCCAGCACCTGCTGGCCGAGGCCGGGTCCGCCGACACCGGTAATGAACTGGTTTCGGTCGACGCCCACGGCGTGGAAGCTCCCGCCGACTGGGCCACCCTGGAGTCACCGGAAAACTACACCGGCTACGACCGAACCGAGAACTTCGCCTTTCCGGGCGGCGCCCTGCCGGGCAGGCCTCGCCTCTACACCGCCCCGGCGGAACTGCGGCTCAACCACTGGGCGCTGTCCGGCCGCTGGACGATCGAGGAACAGGCCACCACGCTGAACGCCGCCAATGGGCAGATCGCCTACCGTTTCCACGCCCGCGATCTTCACCTCGTCATGGGGCCAGCAGCACCGGAAACCTCCATACGATTCCGCGTGCTCATCGATGGGCAGCCGCCAGGCGCGGCCCACGGAACCGACGCCGACGGCCAAGGTAACGGCACGGTCGCCGAACAGCGGCTGTACCAGCTCATCCGGCAGCGCGGCCCTGTCACTGACCGCACCTTCGAGATCACGTTCCTCGATCCCGGCGCTCAGGCCTTCGCGTTCACCTTCGGCTAGCCCAGAGCGAAACATGCCAACCGCGCCAGGCGCGCTGATCAAGCCACTCGCTTCAAGCGCACTCCCCGGCCAGCGATCGACCAACGCCTCCAAGGCCGGCGAGTGGCTGCAGCAGGCCACGAGGTGCTGCGCGACACCATCCAGCCCCAGCTTCTCAGACGTGATCGCCGGCATGCTCGGCCGCCAGTTCAGCAAGGTCGAGACCATGCTGCGCGACGCCGAGCCCGAACTGCTCGCCTTCGCCGCCTTCCCCGTCGCCCACTGGAAAAAGATCTGGTCCACCAACCCCCTGGAGCGGCTGAACAAAGAAATCAAACGACGAACTGACGTTGTCGGAGTCTTCCCCAATCCCGCCGCCCTGCTCCGCCTCGCAGGAGCCGTCCTGGTCGAACCACGATGAATGGCAAGTCAGCGACCGCCGCTACCTCTCCGA
>DASWQQ010000128.1:0-1598 GCA_036403615.1 Candidatus Dormiibacterota bacterium
AGGTTGAGCCTGGCTCGAACCTGATCGCGCACGTCCTCCAGCGGCTGCGGGGACACCGCACAGAGAGTAAGTATTTCCCTCCCCCTTGCGGGGAGGGCGAGGGAGGGGGTATTCCGTGGCAGCCGTGGCCACGCCCTTCGCGCGATTGGACGGCATTGGTACCCCCTCCCCAACCCTCCCCGCAAGGGGGAGGGAGAAAGCGGCTACTTCGTGGTCGTGCCTCCTGCGGTTGCGGCCTGGGCGGCGGCCAGGCGGGCGACGGGCACTCGGTAGGGGCTGCAGGAGACGTAGTCCAGGCCGAGCGCATGGCAGAGCTGGATGGAATCGGGGTCGCCACCGTGCTCCCCGCAGATTCCGATCTCGAGGTCCGCGCGGGCTGCGCGTCCCTCCTGCACGGCGATCCCCATCAGCCTTCCCACGCCAGCCCGATCGATGGACTCGAAAGGATTGGCGGCGAGGATCTTCTGCTCCAGGTAGCGGACGATGAACTTTCCCTCGGCGTCATCTCGCGAGAAGCCGAAGGTGGTCTGCGTGAGGTCGTTGGTGCCGAAGGAGAAGAACTCAGCCTCTTTGGCGATCTCGCCCGCCACCAAAGCGGCCCTCGGCAGCTCGATCATGGTGCCGAACTTGTAGGGAACCTCGACGCCCTGTTCATCCTGCACGGCCTTGGCCACCGGCTCCAGCTCTCCCTTGACCGCCTCGAGCTCGGCAAGGATGCCGACCAGGGGAATCATGATCTCGGGCCGGGCGTCGACGCCCCTCTTCCGCAGGCTGCAGGCCGCCTCGATGATCGCGCGCACCTGCATCCGGGTGATCTCCGGATAGAGGATCGAGAGCCGGACGCCACGGAGACCGAGCATCGGGTTGGCCTCTCGAAGCTGCTCCACCCGCTCCTTGAGCTTTTCCAGCTCGGCCAGCCGGCCTGGGTCCTTCGCGGTGATGCGCAGCTCGGTGGTCTCCGCCACCAGGTCCTCGTAGTTGGGCAGGAACTCGTGCAGCGGCGGGTCGATGAGCCGGATCACGACCGGCAGCCCCTGCATCGCCTCCAGGATGCCCTCGAAGTCGCCGCGCTGGATCGGCAGCAGGCGCTCCAACTGACGCTCCCGCTCCTCGGTGGTCTCGGCCATGATCATGGCCCGGACCACGGGCAGGCGCTCCTCCTCCATGAACATGTGCTCGGTCCGGCAGAGGCCGATGCCCTGGGCACCGTTCTCCCGCGCCTTGAGCGCGTCGCGCGGGTAGTCGGCATTGGCCCAGACCTCCAGGCGCCTCACCTCGTCGGCCCAGCCGAGCAGGGTCTGGAAGTTGTCTGACGGCCTCGGCTCGATGGTCGCCACCTTGCCCTGGAAGACGTTGCCAGTGGTCCCGTCGATTGTGATCTCCTGACCCTCTTTGACGGTGACGCCGTTGGCCGAGAACTGCCGGTTCTTGAGATCGACCAGGATGCCGTTGGCGCCGACGATGCAGGGGCGGCCCATGCCTCGCGCGACCAGGGCGGCGTGCGAGGCGGTGCCGCCGGTCGAGGTGAGGATGCCCTTGGCCGCGATCATGCCATGGACGTCGGAGGGGTTGGTCTCGACCCGGACAAGGATCACGGC
>DASWQQ010000129.1:0-2374 GCA_036403615.1 Candidatus Dormiibacterota bacterium
ATCGTGCCCGAGGCGGTGATGGTCGAGCCGACAGAGACCGAGAGCAAAGCCACTCTTGACGCTTTCGCCGATGCCCTCAAGGAGATCGTGGAGCTTGCCAGGACTGACCCGGACGAGCTCAGAGCGGAGCCTCGCAGCCTGCCCGTGGGCCGGCTGGACGAGGTCCGGGCCGCCCGCAACCCGGTCCTGCGCTGGAGGCCTGACGGCGGGTCCGACTGATCGCCGGCGAAGCACGCGCGCAGGGCCGCCCAGGCGCCGCCCAGACGCCACGCGGAGGTACCATGAACCCGTTCTCGCGCGCGCGTGTGCGCGCGATCGGTTTGTGCGGCCCAGCCTTCGGGTAAAATAAACACATCCAGCATCCCAGTAGTTCTCGCCTCAATCTCTCTTCGCTGGGAGGGCATCGCTCGGCGTGACGAATCTCCAAAACGGAGGCGTTCCGCCCGGCCGTAAGGCCCAAGCCCGCCCTCTCGGCGCTGACGTGGCCTATGGCGCCGAACAGATCCAGGTTCTCGAAGGCCTCGAACCTGTTCGGCGCCGTCCGGGCATGTACATCGGGTCCACGGACACCCGTGGGCTGCATCACCTCGTCTGGGAGATTGTCGACAACTCGGTCGACGAGGCGCTGGCCGGAGAGGCCGATCGCATCGTCGTCACGCTGCACACCGACGGAAGCGTCTCGGTGGCCGACAACGGCCGCGGTATACCGGTCGGCCTGCACCGCACCGAACACCGCTCGTCGCTGGAGGTGGTCCTCACCGTCCTGCATGCAGGCGGGAAGTTCGGAGGCGGCGGTTACAAGGTCTCCGGCGGACTGCACGGCGTCGGCATGTCGGTGGTCAACGCGCTCTCCGAGCGCCTCCAGGTCTGGGTCCATCTAGACGGCAAGGAGCACTTCCAGGAGTACGAGCGGGGCGCACCCGTGGAGCCGGTGAAGGTGATCGGCAAGAGCCAGAAGCGGGGAACCATCGTCCGCTTCTGGCCCGATCCGAAAGTCTTTCCGGATACCGCCTTCGACCGCGACGCCATCCTGCACCGCCTTCGCGAGATGGCCTTCCTCAACAAGAGGCTGGCCCTGGTCCTCTTCGACGAGCGGCTCGGCTACGCCCACACCTTCTATTTCGAGGGCGGCATCCTCTCCTTCGTCAAGCACCTGAACTCCGGCAAAGGCGTCGTCAACCAGGTGCCGTTCTACGTCGATCGCGAGATCGAGACGACCCAGATCGAGATCGCCCTGCAGTACAACCAGAGCTTCGTCGAGACGGTGCTCGCCTTCGCCAACAACATCCACACGGCAGAGGGCGGCAGCCACCTGACCGGCTTCCGCGCCGCTCTCACCAACGCGCTCAACCGCTACGCGCGCAAGGCGGGACTGCTCAAGGACTCGGATCCCAACCTCACCGGCGAGGACGTTCGAGAAGGCCTCACCGCCGTCATCAGCGTCAAGCTGCTGGAGCCTCAGTTCGAGGGTCAGACCAAGACCAAGCTGGGCAACGCCGAGGTGCAGGGTCACGTCTCCGCCGTGCTTGCCGAGTCCCTGAACCAGTACCTGGACGAGAACCCGGGCGAGGGTCGCAGGATCATCGAGAAGTCGCTGACGGCAGCCCGGGCCCGCGAGGCCGCCCGCAAGGCGCGCGACCTGGTGCAGCGGAAGTCGCTCCTGGAAAGCTCGATGCTGCCGGGCAAGCTGGCCGACTGCTCGGAGCGAGATCCGGCCAAGTGTGAGCTGTACATCGTCGAGGGCGACTCGGCCGGTGGCACGGCAAAGGCCGGCCGCGACCGGCGGACGCAGGCGATCCTGCCGCTGCGCGGAAAGATCCTGAACGTGGAGAAAGCCCGCCTGGACAAGGTGCTGACGTCCGAGGAGATCCGCAACCTGATCACCGCGCTCGGCACCGGTATCGGGGAGCGCTTCGAGTACGAGAAGCTGCGCTACCACCGCGTCATAACGATGACCGACGCTGACGTTGACGGGTCCCACATCCGAACCCTGCTGCTTACGTTCTTCTACCGGTACTTCCCCTCTCTGATCGAGAACGGCCACGTCTACATGGCGCAGCCCCCGCTCTACAAGCTGACCAAGGGCAAGCAGACCAAGTGGGTCTACAGCGACGTGGAGCGCGATCGCGAGTCCAAGCGAATGGGTGGCAGGGTCGAGGTGAACCGGTTCAAGGGCCTGGGCGAGATGAACGCCGACCAGCTCTGGGAGACGACCATGAACCCCCAGACGCGCACGCTGCTCCGGGTCGAGGTCGAGGACGCCGCGCTGGTCAACGACATCTTCGAGAAGCTGATGGGTTCGGACGTCGAGCCGCGCAAGAAGTTCATTCAGGCCCACGCCAAGAACGTGCGCAACCTCGACATCTGAAGGCTT
>DASWQQ010000130.1:0-11173 GCA_036403615.1 Candidatus Dormiibacterota bacterium
ACTGCAGCTGAGCTACTCCTTGACGCGGCTCGGCATCGAGCACGCGGTTATCTCAGAGGATCCGGCCCCCGGAGGGATGTTTCGCCGCTGGCCCATCTTCCAGCGGATGCTGAGCTGGACCAAGCCGTATACCGGGGTGCCACAGACGTCTCGGACGTACGAGCGCTATGACTGGAACAGTCTGATAGCGGACGAGGAAAAAGATCGCGCGCTGATGACCGGGCTGATGGATGGCACCTCATATTTTCCATCGCGGCCGGAGATGGAGCGCGGGCTGCAGACTTTCGCCGAGCGCACAGGCATTCGCGTCCGCTATGGATGCCGTTGGGAGTCGACCCGGCGGGATGCGGAGGGGTTCACACTCGGCACCTCTGACGGCGAGTATCGGTCCCGGCTGGTGGTCTTTGCGGTTGGGGTAGCCGAGCCCTACCGGCCGCCGGTCCCCGGACTCAACGGCGTTCCCCACTACGGCGAGCTGCGGCCCGCCCCCGCCTACTCAGACCGGCGCGTGTTCATCATCGGAAAACAGAATTCCGCCTTCGAAATCGCGACCGGCCTCCTCCCCTATGCCCGCCAGTTGATCCTGGCCTCGCCCAGCCCGACCCGCCTCTCTGTGAATACACGATCGCTGGTGGGGGTGCGGGCACGCTATGTCCAGCCCTACGAAGACGCCGCGCTTGCCGGGGGGGTCGTCATCCTCGACGCCACCATCGAAGAGGTCGCCATTGCCGGCGCTGGATATCGAATCCGAACCGGAAACCCGCACGGAGCCGCGGGGCTCACGTTCGACGCCGATGACGTGATCGCTGCCACCGGCTTCACGGCACCTCTGCGTGACCTGCCCGCGCTCGGCGTGGCCACCGTGGGCCAGAGCAAGGTCCCGGTACAGACCCCATTCTTCGAAAGCGCGACCGCGCGCGGAATTTTCTTCGCAGGGACCATCAGCCAGGGCGCCCCCGGGCTCAAGAAGTACGGAATCCCGAGCAACTCGGGCGCGGTGCAGGGGCACCGCTATAACGCCCGGCTCCTCGCCCAACACCTGGCCGAAACGCACTTCGGTCGCGCCCCCTCACGCGCCGCCATCGACCCCGCCTCGGTTGTGCCCATGCTGCTTGCCGATGCCAGCCACAGCCCCGAGCTCTGGCACCAGCGCTCCTACCTGGCGAGGGTCGTCAGTGTAAACCCACATGGAGGTGCGGTAGACGATGGCATCCTGCCGCTGGCGCACTTCCTCGACAGCAGCGGGCCGGACGCGGTCTCCATCGCGCTCGAGTCCAATGGCAAGGGCGACCCCTATCCCGCCGTCTACGTGCGCCATCGAAACGTGGTCAGCGAACACCTGCTGGCACCCCACCCACTACTCCAATTCGAGGGCAGCGAGAACGCCAAGGCGCTCGCATCCGCCCTGGAGCCGGTGCTGAGCCGGTCAGCCTCCCCGGCGTGAGCGACCTACCCACCGGCACCCTCACCTTCCTTTTCACCGACATCGAGGGTTCGACCCTGATCATCCAGCGTTTGGGCAGTGCCTACCCGGCGCTTCAGTCGGCCCACAACGAAATCCTTCGCCAGGCCTTCCGGGCCAGGGGCGGTTACGAACTTCGAACCGAAGGCGACTCATTCTTTGTCGTCTTCCCCAGCGCAATCGATGGTTGCCTCGCCGCGGTCCAGGCCCAGGAGAAGCTCGAGGCGTACCCCTGGCCCGAGGGCGGCCGGGTCAAGGTCCGCATCGGCCTCAACACGGGGGAGGCCAGCCTGGTCGGTGGCGATTACGTCGGCCTCGACGTCCATCGTGCCGCGAGGGTCGCGGGTGCCGCCCACGGCGGGCAAATACTGCTCTCCGCCTCTACCAGGATGCTGGTGGAACGCGCCCTCCCGGCCGGGATGACGTTGACTGACCTTGGACTTCATCGCCTCAAAGACCTGGCCCATCCCGAGCACCTGTTCCAGCTTTCTCTGGAGGGAAGGCCGAATCAGTTCCCAACGCTCCGTACGCTGGAATCGACTCCTAACAACCTGCCAATTCAGATGACGAGTTTCATCGGCAGGGACGACCAGGTTCGAGAGGCAAAACAGCTTCTCCTGCGATCACGATTGTTGACGCTGACCGGCCCGGGCGGAACCGGTAAGACGCGGTTGAGCCTGCAGATAGCGGCCGAGCTCCTCGAACAGTTTCCCGATGGCGTCTACTTCGTGCCGCTCGCATCCGTCCAGGACCCGGAACTGGTTCCCTCCGTGATCGCCCAAACCCTCTCCGTTCCGATCACGGGCAGCCAGCGACCTATCGACAGAGTGCTCGAACATCTGAAGGGCAAGCGGACACTTCTCGTCCTCGACAATTTCGAGCAGCTGACCGCGGCCGGCCCCACCGTGGTCGAGGTGCTCCGCTCGAGCGAGCAGCTTCGTGTCTTGCTTAGCAGTCGAGCGGTGTTGCACGTCTACGGTGAGCAGGAGTTCCAGGTGCCACCGCTGCGTCTGCCCGATCCGCGATCCCTACCGTCTCTGGCAGCGCTCTCCCAATACGAAGGGGTGCAGCTCTTCATCGAGCGCGCAATCGCGGTCAAGCCAGACTTCCGCGCCACCGACGAGAACGCGGCCTCGATCGCGGGCATCTGCGAGCGCGTCGATGGGCTACCCCTCGCGATCGAGCTGGCCGCCGCCCGGACAAAACTGTTCTCGCCCCAGGCCCTGATGAGCCGCCTCGACAAAACTCTGACGGCACTGGGCTCCGGGGCGCGGGACCTGCCCGGGCGCCAGCAGACCCTGCGGGGGGCAATCGCGTGGAGTTACGACCTGCTGGACGCCAGGGCGCAAAGACTCGTCGCCCGCTTCTCGGTCTTCGCCCGCGGTGGCAGCCTCGAGCAGGCAGAGGCGGTCTGCGGTCCCGACGAGGAGATCGGCGGGCTGCTGGTGGACCGGCTCGACCAGCTGGCAGACCAGAGCCTGATGCGCCGCCTCCCGGAGCTGGAGGAACCGCGCTTCGTCATGCTGCAGACGATCCGCGAATTTGCCCTGGAGCGGCTCAACGAAGGCTCCGAGGCAGAGGCAATCCGGGAGCGGCATGCACGCGCCTTTCTCCAACTGGCCGAGCGCGCCGAGCAAGAGCTGTTCGGGCCGAATCAGAAAAGCTGGCTCGATCAGCTGGAGCGTGAACACGACAACTTCCGGGCGGCTCTCGAATGGTGTGGCGGCCGTGGTGACGCTCGGACGGCGATGCTTCTCGGCGCATCACTCTGGCGCTTCTGGCAGATGCGCGGTCACCTGCACGAGGGTCGCTCCCGTCTTGCCCAGGTGCTTGCTCTTCCAGAGAGCGCGAGATACCCGAAGGAACGGCTTCGTGTCCTCGAGGCAGCGGGGGGACTCGCCTACTGGCAGGCGGATATGACGGAAGCCCAGCGCTTCTACGACGAATGCCTGGAACTCACGCGCCAGGTGGGCGACACCAGGGCAATCGCCAACGCGATCTACAACGACGCGTTCCCCTCACTGGTCGGACGGACCAGCACTCCGAGGGCCAGGTTGCTGCTGACGGAGGCACTCGGGCTATTTCGTGCACTGGACGACGAGGCGGCCGTGGCTCGCACACTCTGGGGCCTGGGCAATGCGGACTACTTCGACGACAACAATGTCGCCGCCAGGAAGACGCTCGAAGAGGCGGAACGTTTGCTTCGGAAGGTAGACGACCGGTTCAGTCTCGGCTGGTGCCTACACACCCTGGGCCTGACCGCGATCAAGCTCGGCGACGCGAAGGCGGCCGCAAAAGCCTGGCTCGAGGCACTCACGCTCTTCGAGGCCGCCCACGACGTTGCCGGACTTGTTGTCCAGATCGACAACCTCTCCGTGATCGCGCGCCTGGGGGGCAACCCCCTCCGTGCAGCCCGGCTGGCCGCGGCAGCCTCGGCCCACCAGGTGAGCAGCGGCACCGGCCTTGCCGCCCTGCTGACGACCCAGGAAGGCCGGACCGGTCGGGAGGGCCTGAGCGAGGAGGCCGCGTCGCGGGCCTGGGCGGAGGGGCAGGCCATGACACTCGAGGAGGCGATCGCCTACGCGAGGGATCAGGCGGTTGTCGAATCGAAATCGACTTCGCCGAGCTGATCTCTGGGAGACTGACCCGGTGACTCCCACTTCCGTCGACGTCATCGTGGTGGGCCTGGGCGTGGGCGGCGAGGCGGTGGCCAACGACCTGGCTAAGGCGGGCCTGCAGGTGATCGGCGTCGAGAAGTTGCTGGTGGGAGGCGAGTGCCCCTACTGGGGTTGCATCCCGACCAAGATGATGACCCGCGCAGCCGGGCTGCTGGCCGAAGCCCGACGCATCCCAGGCGTGGCCGGCACCTCGTCGGTCGCGCCCGACTGGGCGCCCGTCGCCGAGCGGATCCGAAAGGAGGCGACCGATAACTGGGACGACCGGGCTGCCGTCGAGCGCTTTCAGAAGCACGGCGGCCACTTCATCCGCGGAAGCGGCCGGCTGATCGGCCCGGGCCAGGTGGAGGTGGCAGGTACGACCCTGAAGGCCAGGCTGGGCGTGGTGATCGCCACCGGAACCTCTGCAGTAATCCCGCCGATCCCGGGCCTGGAGGGCGTCGCTTTCTGGACCAACCGGGAAGCGGTCGAAGCAGAGACACTTCCGTCCTCGCTGGCCGTGATCGGTGGCGGCGCGATCGGCCTGGAAGTTGCCCAGGTCTTTGGACGCTTCGGAGTCCAGGTGACTGTGATCGAGGGCATGGACCACGTGCTTGCGATCGAAGAGCCAGAGGCGGGCGCGCTTCTGGGAGAGGTTTTCGCCCGCGAGGGCATCGAGCTATGCCTGTCGGCGAAGATCCAGTCCGTCCGCAAGGAGGGGGCGATGATTGCGCTGATGCTCGATGGCGGACGGCAGGTCACGGCCGAGCGCCTCCTGGTGGCCACCGGGCGCCGCGCCAACCTCGGAGACCTCGGCCTTGATTCTGTCGGCCTCGACCCGGCAGCTCGGGCAATTGCCGTCGACCCGCAGATGCGAGCCGCGGAGCGGCTCTGGGCGGTGGGCGACATCACCGGCAAGGGCGCCTTTACCCACGTCGCCATCTACCAGGCCGGCATCGCGGTCAGAGACATCCTGGGCCGGCCGGGGCCGGCTGCCGACTATTCGGCTCTACCCCGCGTCACTTTTACCGACCCCGAGGTGGGCGCCACCGGCATCACCGAGGCGGCTGCCAAAAACCAGGGGATCAACGTGAAAACGGGCCTGCAGAAGGCTTCCGTCACCTCGCGTGGATGGATTCACGGCCCCGGAAATGACGGCTTCATCAAGGTGGTGCTCGATGCCGACCGCGGCACGATCGTCGGGGCAACCACGGTAGGGCCTCGAGGCGGAGACCTCCTGGGAATCTTCGAGCTGGCGATCAAGGCCAGGATCCCGGCAGACGAACTCAATCACCTGATCTACGCCTATCCGACCTTCTATCGCGGCGTGGGGGAGGCGATCGCCGCTGCCATCGGCGAGGACTCACATCTGCGCTAACGAGCGCCGGGGGGTTCCTCCAGCAGCTCGGCGGCGAGGTCGATGGCGGCTTCGACACTGGCCGCCCGGTTGCTGAAACGGCCGCCCGGCCAGCGGTACTCGCGGACCTCGGTTTTGGAGTCGAGAGCGGCGCCGATGAAGGTCAGCCCGACCGGCTTGCCGTCCTGCGAAGCTGGACCGGCAACGCCCGTGACTGCCAGCGCGACGTCAGCACGGAAGAGGCGGCGAGCCGCCTCCGCCATCAGGCGAGCTGTCGCACCGCTGACCACACCCTCACGCTCGATCGCCTCGGGCGGGACACCGAGAACGTCGATCTTCTTATCCGTCGCATAAGTGACGACACCACCGAGGAAGCGCCGGGATGACTCCGGCAGATCGGCCAGGGCCGCCGCCAGCAGGCCGCCGGTGCAGGACTCGGCGACGGCGATCGTCAGGTCGCGGTCTTGCAGCGACTTTCCCAGCCTGAGCAGCGCGGGTCCGAGCGAACTACCGACACTCATCTTTGACCAACCATTGCACTATCAAATCTTGCGATGACACCACTATCATAATGGGGCGAAAAGGTTCGCTGCCGGGTACTTTTTGCAGTACCCTTTCTCCTCGGTAATGCCGGAGAACGCCTTATCGCGCTAGCCAAGCCAACACCGCCCAGAGGTCAATCCGGCGACGACTTCGCAGAACTCGTCCAGATTGCTCTCGATATTTCGGGATCGCTTGATCCGCGCGAGGTCATCGCGCGGGTCCTGGAGCGCGGCATCCGGGCGGTCCAGGCCGACCGTGCTACCCTCTCGAGCCTTGAGCCCGATTACATCGTGATCGAGGCAACCTACGGCCGGGCCGGGGCACTGACCTGGGTTGGACAGCGCTACTCCCGGCAGTACTTCGTCGGGCAACCGGTGGTGCAGCGGGCGATCGAATCCCTGCAACCGGCCTTCGGCGGCCAGCTGGCCATCGGCGAGGCGGCACCCGAGTTTCGCGAGGCACTTTCCCAGGTTCGGCATACCGCCGTGATGCCTCTGGTGCACAGCGGCCGCGCGATCGGCCTTCTGGTGCTGAGCCGCTACGAGGATCAGCCGTTCACGCATGGTGACCTCGCCCCGCTCAGCCTGCTCAGCACCATCTCCGGCCTGGCGCTCACCAACGCGCGCCTCTTCGAAGAGGCGGCCAGCGCGCGCGCCAGAGCGGATGAAACCGCCGCCCAGCTGCGCGCAGCAGTAGAGGCGGCCGAGGACGTGGCCAGCCAGGTCGAGCTCGACCAGGTGTTCAACCGCCTGCTTCGCCGGGCGGCGACCGCCGTCGGAGCAGACGAGGCATCGCTCGCTCATGTCGACGAAGCTTTCATGATCCTGGAATCCACCACCGGTAAGGCACCGATGGGCACACGATGGCCAATCGCGCCCGTCGTTCTTCAGGGGATCAAGGAAAACCGCGCAGTGCAGCTGACCGCCGACGAGTACTCTGGGACACCGGCCGGTTTGGAACCGGTGGTGCAGCCCTACAAACGCTTCCTGGTTGCTCCACTGGCGGTGGGCGGCGAAGTCGGCGGCGTGATTGCGATGGGCCGGATCAAAGATGAGCCTTTCGAAGCCGGGGCCGTCGAGTCCCTGCAGCAGTTCTCGACCCTGGGAGCCCTCTTGCTCCGCAACGCACGCCTGATCGCCGAGGCGCGCGAGGCCGAGCGTTCCAAGAGCGAGTTCATGGATATCGCGGTACACGAGCTACGAGCGCCGCTCACGGTCACCGGCGGCTACCTGTCGATCGCGCTCGAAGGGGGATTCGGGGAGCTGGCGCCGCCGCTCAAGAACGTGCTGGAGACAGCGGCGCGTAAAACCGAGGAGGCGAAGGCTCTCGCGGAGGAACTGCTTGCCGTCGCCCGACTGGAGAGCCACACGCTCTCGCCCAGGGCCGAGCGCGTCTCGATGACGGACAGCCTGCACGAAGCCATAACCCGGGCCCGTCCCCGGGCACAACTGGCCGGAGCTACGCTCCGGATGCACGCCAACCAGGCCGTCGATGCGCTCGCCGACGAAGCACTGATCGGCAAGATCCTCGACAACCTGATCAATAACGCCCTTGCCTACAGCGCAAAGCCACCCACCATCCTCTTGAGCCTCGAGTCCGGCGACGGTGACGTCCAGGTAACCGTGTCCGACAATGGAGCCGGTATCCCGGTGGCCGACCGGGAGCGAATCTTCCAGCGTTTCGTGCGGGGTACAGATCGGCTGGTTCGCGACCGCCAGGGCAGCGGCCTTGGTCTCTACTTGAGCCGTGGCCTGGCACAGCGCATGAACGGCAGCCTCGTGCTTCTCTCGTCCGAAATCGGCGAGGGCAGCACTTTCCTACTCCGACTTCCGGCTGCGCCCGGGGAGAAAACCGACTAGGTCTTCAGATCGATCAGGGCCCGGTCCATACCGTGGCGCGCCGTCAGCGCGGCCGGGCGCCCACGGAGCGTGAGGCGCTCGACCTCGATGCCGTTCCAACCATCCGGCAGGACCACCGGTCGTCGGGCCCAGCCAGCCGGGTCGCCGTCGTCCGGACGGATTCCCGGAAGACCCAGCAGCAGGCTGATCAGGAAGCCCCCGAGGTTGGCGAACAGCGGCCCCACCACCGGCTTGTCCGGAAACCTCGTTCGGCTGAACTCGTTGACCTCGCCAAAAGGGGGATTGATGTACTCGGCGTAGCCTTGCTCGAATAGTTGCAGGGCTCTGCCACGGTCGCCAAGTCGAGCCGCGAATACGCCGAGCGGCGCCGACAGCATCGGGTGACCGATGTACGGATCAACCCGGTCGAGGTAAAAGGCCATGGTCGCCCGCTCGGTCTCGGGTGACACCTCGTAGGTCATCGGAAAGAGTCCCCCCAACGCTTCCGGCGTGGCTCCGGTTACCCCGCCCTCGGATGGAGTGAAGCGGTCGTGGTTTCTGATCACCTCGCCATCCATCGGGATGAACATGCCCGAGGCAATCTCGGCCCAGCGCGGCCCGTCGGGACGTCCGAGCCGCGTGGCGACTCGGGCGGCTCCGGCGAGAACGACAGCGGCACTCATGTTCACATAGGCATTGTTGTCAACCGGCTGAGTCTGCTCCGCGACGCCAATGACCTCCTTGATCTCGTAACCGCGAGGGGTTTTGACGACGCGACCGTTGAGCCAATCGCAGACGCCTTCTAACACAGGCCAGGCCTTCTCGCGAAGAAAGTCTTCATCCCCGGTCACGTACCAGTGCTGCAGGAAGGCGAAGGCTACATCCATGCTGACGTGCTGCTCGAAGCTGATCAGCGGCGCGTTTGTCCGAATCACTTCTTCGCCGCGGCTGGGTCCGCTCGCCCAGGGAAACTGCAGGCCCGGGTAGCCGTTCATGGCCGCGTTGCGTTCAGCCGCCACCAGCCGCTCGAAACGATAATCGAGCAAGGCTGCTGCGGATTCCGGCTGGGTGAGGAGCAATGACGGGTAGGCGAAGGTCTCCACATCCCACATGACGTGGCCGCGGTAGTAGTGGTAATTGGGCCAGTAGGCGAGGCCGAACATCGAGGTGCTGAAGAGCGAGGAGCGGTGGGCCGATGCCTGCAGGTAGTAGAAGGCCGCGTCGGCCATTGCCTGCCAGCGCGGCTCGGCGCCGGAAATGACAACCCGACCTTTCCAGATCTCCGCCCAGGTTTGGCGGTTCTCCTCCCGCAATTTTTCGAAACCACGCTGAGCTCCCATGCAAACCAGCCGCGTTGCCTCACGGTTGGGCTCGTGATGAGACTGACTCGGGACCAGGCTCGTCAGCGAACGAAGAATGTAGAGCCCGCCGGGGGCAGCCTTGAACGCGTAAGAGGTTCGCAGGGGCGCAAGATCATCCGTCTCTTCCCGAGTCCGCTTTGCCCGATCAGAGCCATAGAAGCGGCTTATGTAAGCAGCGCCACAGGTGGATAGGCGGCCATGTGTCTGCCAGAGCATGGTTCCGTCCACCACCGGCTTTTCAGCCCCGGGGGTCGAGGTCTCCCGCGCAAGCAGTTGCCCTCCCAGGCCGGTCTGGTCGACCTTCGCGGTCAGGATCATGTCGCATTGGGCATTCACCCGCACTCGCACTTCCTGCAGCACCAGCGTCGGCATCGTCCGACTGCAGAACGTGACTACTTCGGCCGTGGCCGTGATCTCACCAGAGCGAAAGCTGAAGCGGCTGTGAAGCTCCCCGCAGGAAAAGTCGTAGCGCTGCTCGTGGAAGGTCACCTGGCCGGGAAGGCGGCTCAACCGATGGCCATTGAGCTCGATGTCGCCACCGATCGGATAGGGGCCGCGACTCAGTCCTTCACCCTTCTCCACGGGGTCAAGCTCGGATAGACCGCCGACGATCGCCAGGCCCTCGGTCAGGGGGATGGATCCAGCCCGAAGCCCGATTAGCCCGTTCGAAAGGTAGGCGGGAATGTACTCGGGCTTCCACTCGGTGACGGGCGGCGGACTGATCGGCTCCGACATGCCATTCACCATACCGCCTTCACCGCTTAACGCTATCCTGACAGGCTTGTGAAGGCGGAGAGCCTCTGGCGCAATCGGGATTTCGTCCGGCTCTGGAGCGCCCAGACGGTCTCCACGTTCGGTTCCCTCATCACTCGGCCGGCCCTTCCGTTCCTTGCGATCCTGGTGCTGAATGCGACGCCGGCACAGATCGGCATCCTGCGCGCGGCAGAGCACGTGCCCGGTTTTCTGCTCGGGTTGGTCGCCGGAGTCGTCATCGACAGGTTTCGCCGGCGACCCCTGCTGATTGCGGCTGACGTTGGTCGGGCCATCGTGCTCGGGTCGATTCCGCTGGTTGCCTTCACCGGCCATATACGGATCGAGCAGCTCTACCTCGTTGCGCTCCTGGCCAGCCTGCTGACGGTCTTCTTCGACATTGGCTACGAGTCGTATCTACCGGCGGTGATCCCAAAGGCTCGGCTGTTCGAGGCAAATGGAAAGGTCGCGGCAAGTCAATCGGTCGCTGAAGTTTCGGCATTCGGCATTGCCGGGTGGTTGGTCCAGATTTTCACAGCCCCCGTGGCAATCCTGATCGATGCCATCACCTTCGTTGCCTCGGCGGGCTTCATCGCCACCATCCGGGCTCCCGAGCGCTCGGCCGCACCCGTCGCCGCGAGTGCCGGCTTCATCCGAGACGTTCGAGACGGACTCGGCATCCTGGCGCGCGATCCGACACTTCGGGCGATCGCGATGGCTTTTGCTGCCCTGGAGTTCAGCTTCGGTGTTGTGGGTACCATCATCAGCCTCTACGCGCTCCGTGAGCTTGGCTTTTCGCCCGGACCGCTCGGATTGATCTTTGCCGTCGGAGGCGTGACCTCGCTCCTTGCTGCTCTTCTCGCCAGGCGCATCACCATCAGGTTGGGCGTCGGAACCACCATGTTTGCCGGCATGCTCCTCACCGGACTGGGAACCCTGCTCCTTCCGGTGGCTCACGGCGCAGGCCTGCTCGCCTTCACGCTCCTTGTTGGGCAGCAGGTGGTCGGCGACGGCGGGGCTACCCTCTTCGAGATCAACCAGTCGAGCGTTCGCCAGACGCTGGCGCCCCCGCATGCGCTTGGCCGGCTGAACGCCGCGACCCGCTCTGCCGGTCTCGGCACGACGCTCCTGGGCATCGCCGTGGGAGCCCTCCTGGCGCAGGGCTCCGGCTACCGAACCGCTCTGCTTACTGCCGCCGCTGCGACCTT
>DASWQQ010000131.1:0-3964 GCA_036403615.1 Candidatus Dormiibacterota bacterium
ACCCGGGCGTCCGCTCGCGCTTTCAGAACATCGACCTGGTGATCGTTCGTGAGAACACGGAGGACATCTACGCCGGCATCGAGTTCCAGGAAGGCAGGCCGGAGACGGCGCAGATGATCGACCAGATCTCAGCCGCCACCAAGAAGTCGATTCGGCCGGATTCGGGCTTGAGCATCAAGGCTCTCTCGATCACCGCCTGCAAGCGGATCGTAAATTTCGCCTTCGAGTACGCCCGGACCCACGGCCGACGCAAGGTGACGGCGGTGCACAAAGCGAACATCATGAAGTTCACCGACGGCCTCTTCCTTCAGGTCGCCCAGGAGATCGCCAGGGAGCATCCCGACATCGAGTTCAACGATCGGATCGTGGACAACATGTCGATGCAATTGGTCCAGTACCCGGAGGAGTACGACGTCCTCGTCCTGCCGAACCTTTACGGCGACATCCTCTCCGACCTGGCCGCGGGCCTCGTGGGAGGACTAGGCCTGGCGCCTGGCGCCAACCTGGGTGAGACCATCGCGCTCTTTGAGGCGACCCACGGCAGTGCTCCGAAATACGCCGGCATGAACCGGATCAACCCGATGGCGATGATGCTTTCGGGGGTAATGATGTTACGGCACCTGAACGAGATCTATGCCGCCAACATGTTGGAGGGTGCCATCGCGGAAACGATCAGGGAAGGGCGTTACGTCACCTACGACATGAAGGCCGACCGCAACGACCCAACGGCGGTCGGGACAAGTCAGGTCGCCGATGCGATCATCGGCAAGCTGGAGAAGGCCCGGACCCCTACCGCCATCTAGGAATAGATTCGGCGCTTCGCGGGTAGACTTATTAGGGTAATGCCGAGTTATCGCGAGATGCTTCGCAGCGTGAGGTCACGCATCAGGGAAACCGACGCGCGCGGCCTTGACGCCGCGGCCAGGAGCCCGGAGAAGCCCACCTTGATCGACGTCCGGGAGCAGGACGAGGTGGAACAGGGCATCATTTCTGGCGCCATCCACATCCCGCGCGGCTACCTCGAATCCCGGGTCGAGCAATATCTGCCCGATTACAACACGCCAATCGTCGTCTACTGCGCCGCCGGCAACCGCTCCGCGTTCGCTGCCGAAACGCTGCAGCAGATGGGATACCAGAACGTCGCTTCGCTCAAGGGTGGCTTCGGCGCCTGGAAGGACAGTGGCTTCAAATTTGTGATTCCGCGGGACCTGACGCCGGCCCAGCACAAACGGTATAGCCGCCACGTCCTCATTCCCGAGATCGGCAAGGAGGGACAGCTCAAGCTGCTCGACTCCAAGGTCTTGATCATCGGCGCCGGCGGCCTCGGGTCGCCAGCCGCTTACTACCTGGCGGCGGCAGGGGTCGGTACCATAGGAATTGTCGATTCGGACGTCGTTGACGAGAGCAACCTGCAGCGGCAGATCCTTCACAACAGCAAGCGGATCGGTCAGCCCAAGGTTGACTCGGCAAAGCAGACGCTCGAGGATCTGAACCCTGATGTAAAAGTGGTTCCCTACCAACAGCGGTTGACCCGGGAGAACATCATCCAGATCTTCCAGGATTACGACCTGATCGTGGATGGAAGCGATAACTTTCCGACGCGCTACCTGGTCAATGACGCCAGCGTCCTCCTGCGCAAGCCGGTGATTCACGGCAGCATCTTCCGCTTCGACGGCCAGGTGAGCGTCTTCAAGCCGTTCGAAGGTCCCTGCTATCGCTGCGTCTTCCCGGAGCCCCCTCCGGCTGAGCTCGCTCCCAGCTGCGACGAGGCAGGCACTCTTGGCGTTCTCCCCGGGATCGTCGGTCTGCTGGAGGCCAACGAAGCGGTCAAGCTGCTGCTCGGGATCGGCCAGCCGCTGATCGGCAGGCTGTTGATGGTCGATGCACTGGCGGTTGAATTTCGTACCCTGCGGCTGAAGCGCGACCCGAAGTGCCCGGTCTGTGGAGACGGGGCCCACTTCAAGGACTTCGTCGACTACGAAGTCTCGACCGCGATCCCGACCCCGGCCTAATGGCGTCGGTCAACGGCACCGAGCGGGTCCTGGTGGTAATGGCGCATCCCGACGACGCCGAGTTTGGCGCGGGCGGTACGGTGGCGCGCTGGTCTAAAGAAGGCAGGCAGGTGACCTACGTCATCTTGACCGATGGCAATCGCGGGAGTAGCGACCCAGCCATGACAGCCGAGCGCCTGGCACAGATCCGGCACGCCGAGCAGCGGGCCGCGGCGCTGAAGCTAGGCGTCAAGGATGTGTTCTTTCTCGGTTATGACGATGGATCCCTCCAACCGACGCTGGACCTTCGCCGGCAGATCACCCGCTGGATCAGGCGCTGCAAGCCGGACGTAGTGGTCGCTCCCGATCCCACGCGCCGCTGGACCGGCCAGCGATATATCAACCATCCGGACCATCGCGCCGCCGGCGAGGCGACGCTCGACGCCATCATTCCCGGCTCCGACACAAGGCTGGTCTTTCCTGAGCTGCTCGAGGAGGGGCTCGAGCCTCACCAGGTCAAAGAGATCTATCTCTCGGGCTCGAACGAGGCGGACGTCTTCATCGATATCACGGACACGATGGACACCAAGATCGAAGCCCTGCGGGAGCATAAGAGCCAGATAGGGGACTGGGAGGAGCTGGACAAGACGATCCGGGAACGGGCAGCGGAGATGGGCAAGAGCCAGCAGCTGGAGCTAGCGGAGGGCTTCAAGTACTTCAGGCTTCACGACTGACCGGATAGCGGCGCTTGCGCTGCGAACATATGTTCGCTAAGATGCGTGGGCATGTCGCTCGAAATGGTTCTCGATCGACTCCTCAGCCAGGCTGAGTTCCGCCAGGGCCTGACGCTCGACCACACGATCGCGGCACGGCCGGCTCGCTTTGCCAGCTTTCCGGCCGGACTCGACGACCGGATCGCCACCGCTCTGGCCGGCAGGGGCATCAGCCGCCTCTATACCCACCAGGCCGAAGCGGTGGGCCTGGCGCTGCAGGGTCGCGACGCCGTGGTCGTAACCCCGACGGCTTCCGGAAAGACCCTCTGCTACAACCTCCCGGTCCTGCAGTCAATTCTGGCCGAGCCAGACGCCAGGGCTCTCTACCTGTTTCCCACCAAGGCGCTTGCCCAGGACCAACTGAGCGAGCTGCATGGCCTGGTCGGCGGTATCGGGGCGGATATCAAGACCTACACCTACGATGGTGACACCCCGGTCAGCGCCCGCCAGGCGATCCGTCAGGCCGGCCACATCGTCGTCACCAACCCGGACATGCTGCACACCGGCGTGCTGCCCCATCACACCCGCTGGGTCAAGCTCTTCGCCAACCTCAAGTACGTGGTCATCGACGAGCTGCACGCCTACCGCGGCGTCTTCGGTAGCCATCTGGCCAATGTCCTTCGGCGGCTCTGGCGAGTCTGCGCTTTCTACGACAGCCATCCGGTCGTGATCTGTTGTTCGGCCACCATCGCCAACCCGCGCGAGCTGGCCGAGCGCCTCACCGGCAGGCCCATGACGCTAGTCGAAAGCAATGGAGCCCCATCGGGCCCCAAGCGACTGCTCTTCTACAACCCGCCCGTGATCAACCGGGAGCTGGGCATCCGCCGCTCCTCGACGCTGGAAAGCCAGCGAATCGCCGAGGCCTTCCTCAAGGGCGGGGTGCAGACCATACTCTTCGGCCGCACCCGTCTCCAGGTGGAGATCCTGTTGAGCTACCTGCAGCAGGCGCTCGCCAACCGCCTCGGGGACAGCCATGCCGTCCGCGGTTACCGGGGTGGTTACCTGCCGCTGCAGCGGCGCGAGATCGAGCATGGCCTGCGCGATGGCACGGTGCGCGGAGTCGTCAGCACCAACGCGCTCGAGCTTGGGATCGACATCGGCCATCTGGACGCCGCCATCCTCTGTGGCTACCCGGGGACGATCGCCAGCGCCTGGCAGCAGATCGGCCGGGCCGGGCGTCGTCGTGAAGCAGCGGCAGCA
>DASWQQ010000132.1:0-3500 GCA_036403615.1 Candidatus Dormiibacterota bacterium
TGGCACCTCCGCAAGGTGTTCGATAAGCTCCAGGTCCGTTCGCGGCGAGAGCTGCCGGCGGCTCTGACGCGCCCCAAGCGAGCGGCTTCGCGGTAGGAGAGACAGAGAAAGGAGCGCGACGTCTAACGCCGCGCTCCAATCCAGTCAATTCCGTTACTGGGCCGCGGCCCAGAACGCGCAGTGGTGGCCGGTGGCGAAATCCGTCACGACTATGGGTCCCGGGGTGATCAGTGAGAGAACCCGCGCGTGATTGACGTTGAACGCCGGCCAGCGCACGTT
Organism: Candidatus Dormiibacterota bacterium; assembly: GCA_036403615.1. Lineage (GTDB taxonomy): Bacteria > Chloroflexota > Dormibacteria > CF-121 > CF-121 > JALYYC01. The sequence continues at coordinate 280 of DASWQQ010000132.1, forward strand.
TGATTCCTCCGCTGGATCACCGGTGGCCGCGAAGCTGGCCCAGGCCGCGCGCATGCTGCTGGCTAGCGCCTCCTGGTCAGGGCTCAGCGGAATCTGTACCGGAGCGTCGTTCAAGTCGAAGATATACGGGAGTTCGGAGGTATGTGTCGCCGCAGCGATTGGCGGGGGGTACGGGAACGGCGGAAAGTACCGCGTCGGCGCGTTGTCGTCATCGAACTCATAGGCATAGGTCGGCACGCGCTGCGAGATCCAAAGGTCCATCTGAAGGGCAGGGCATGCCCAGCTCGCATCGGCGTCCAAAGTGCTGAAGGCGATGGCCGGCAATGGGTACGAGGTCACTGGATACTCTGCCGCGATCGAGGCGGCACGGGCCGACGAGACGCCCAGCACAGCCGCGATGTTGCGCTGGTAGTTCTCGGCGGTTACCGGCTGCTCCGGGATCTGGACATACGACCCGCCAGTGACCGTGAGGCCGAGGCCCAGGACGAAGACCCGCTGTTCGTCGTGGGTGATCCCGTTCAGCACTGGCACGCGGGCGAAGCGCCCCGCGGCCAGCGCTGTTCCGAAGGACTCCTTGATGACCGCGCCATCGACGATACCGGGGATCGCGGCGGACGGGAACTTGTCCCCCAGCGTCGACACGGGAACGCTGCGGAGGCACGCTGCGCCCTGGTCCGCGCAGCCGACGCTCGTTGCGAAGGCCTGGCCGAACGCTTCGGCTTGGGCGAGGGACTGCTGCTTCAGCGCGAAGGAGCCACTCTGCACGATTGCCCGCTCGAACAACCCGCGCGAGCCTGGGGAGATGAGGTGGGCGAGAACCGAAAGGGCCCCGGCCGACTCGCCCGCGACGGTGACATTCTGGGGGTCGCCGCCGAACCGGCGAATATTGCGCTGCACCCAGCGGAGGGCCGCCTGCTGATCCATCAAACCGTAGTTGCCAGCCGGGCCACCGGGTTGTGACGCCAGCCCAGGGTGGGCCAGAAAGCCGAGTGCGCCCAGGCGATAGTTGATGGTGACGACCACGAGACCGTTCTGGGCGAGCTTCATGCCATCGAATCCCCGTCCATCGCCCTGCGTGTAACCGCCCCCGTGGATCCACAGGAGAACAGGCAGACCCTCGCCATCATCGCGGTGTAGTGACTGCGTATAGACGTTTAGGAACAGGCAGTCCTCGTCGTACGGCCCTCTCGAAAATGACGACGGAGCCTGAGGGCAGCTCGCCCCGAACTGGGTCGCGTCACGGACGCCCTGCCAAACCGCCGGCGGAGCGGGGGGACGCCAACGAAGGTCGCCGGTGGGGGCCGCGGCGTAGGGGACCCCGCGGAAGGTGTAGCCGCCGGATGGCGTTGCGCCGCGGATGACGCCGCCATCGACGGCCACGACCGGGTTGGCAATAGTTCCTCGATACGCGGATTTCGTACTTGCGTCGGCCGCCGTGGCGGCTGTTGCCGCGATCGCCAATGAGGTCAGCAGCGCACCGGCCTGTACGGCGGCCAACCGGCCGCGACTTCGTTTGCTCGTCTCCATGTTCATCCCTCTCCTTTGACCATCTCGACTCCTTGCCCGCCAAAAAACCGTCCTTCATGGTTCCCTCCCAGCCGCCGCCGTCGCACCTGTCAGGTGACTGGTGATCACCCGTGTCCATGGGACCAGTGAGGAACCCGGTCAATCGACAGGTTCCAGTGGCGAGGCAAGGGCGCAGTGTGGCTCACGCATAGCCGGCATCGACGCCAAAACATCAGGAGAAAAGGACATGACCGCAACAGGGGCCGAAGACGGTTCAATCCGTCCGTTCCGGTTCAGCGCGCATGACGATGATCTCGTCGAGCTAAGGCGCCGCATCCAGGCGACGCGCTGGCCCGATAAGGAAACCGTGAGCGACCGGTCCCAGGGTGTACAGCTTGCGAAACTGCGACGCCTCGTTGAGTATTGGGGTGCCCTCTACGACTGGCGCAAGGTCGAGGCGACGCTAAACTCGCTACCGCAGTTCATAACGGACATCGACGGGCTCGACATTCAGTTCGCGCATATCCGGGCACCGCACGACGACGCACTGCCGATGCTGATGACGCACGGCTGGCCTGGCTCGATCATCGAACTCCTTAAGGTGATCGAGCCGCTCACCAACCCGCCGGCTCACGGGGGCGCCGCTAGGGACGCGTTCCACCTGGTCCTTCCAACGTTGCCCGGCTACGGCTACTCGGGAAAGCCGACCTCGATCGGCTGGAACCCAGCGCGTATGGCGAGCGCCTTCCACATGCTCATGCTTCGGCTTGGCTACCCACGGTACGTCTCACAGGGTGGTGACTGGGGTGCGATTATCTCGGAGGTACTCGCCTTGCAATCCCCGCAGGGACTGCTCGGCATTCACGTCAACATGCCCGGGACCGTGCCGGTGGACGTCCTCCGTCACCTGCGCAACTTCGACCCGGCGCCTGCCGAGCTCTCCGATCGCGAGAAGGTGGCCTACGATCGGCTGCTGCACTTCTATCGAGATGGCTTCGGCTATGCGGCCATCATGAATCAGAGTCCGCAGACGATCGGGTATGCGCTCGCCGATTCGCCGGTGGCGATGGCGGCGTTTTACTACGACAAATTCGCCGAGTGGACCGACAGCGACGGTGAGCCCGAGAGAGTCCTCCGGTATGACGAGATGCTCGACGCGATCACCCTCTACTGGCTGACCAACACAGGGACTTCCTCGTCGCGCTCCTACTGGGAAGGAGCGCAGGCCGGCGGCGGCCCATTCGACGCGGTCCACATCCCGAAACTCCCGGTGGCCGTTACCGTGTTTCCAGCCGAGATCTACGCGGCGCCGCGAAGCTGGGGCGAGCGCAGCTTCGGGAATCTCATTTACTGGAACGAGGTCGACAGAGGCGGCCACTTCGCTGCCTGGGAACAGCCGGAGATCTTCATCCAGGAACTGCGCACCGCTTTCATGTCCTTTCGTTAACGGACGATTGCGCACCCAGTCGCTAGGCGGATTCGAGCAGAGTCCAGTCGATGGGCGGAGTGACCAGTGAGGAAACCAGTCAATCGACAGATGCCAGTGACCAGGCAAAGGGGGAATGTGGGGAACCGATATTGAAATAGCGGGCACAGGAGGAAAGGAAATGACCGCAACCCGCATGAACACGGGCACAGTCGACATCGCCACCGAGACGGCTATCCGTCCATTCCAGGTCAGCGTACCCGATGAGCAACTCGCCGACCTGCGCCGG
>DASWQQ010000133.1:0-2446 GCA_036403615.1 Candidatus Dormiibacterota bacterium
ATAGCGGCCATAGGGCACGAGGTCTCGATAACCCTTGCCGGCGGCACCCTCATAGGTGTCTTTGAAGAGATAAAACTCGAGCTCGGAGGCGGTCCGCGGGTTGAATCCAAGCTTGATGGCGCGCTCCACCTGCCTGCGCAGAAGCTGGCGAGGTGAGACCTCGACCGGGCGGCCGTCCATCGTCTCGACATCGCAGAGCACAAGCGCCGTCTTTTCCAGCCAGGGAAGGCGGCGGATGGTGCTCAGGTCAGGGCGACCGTGCATGTCTCCGTAGCCGCTGCCCCAGTTGCTGAATTTGAATCCAGGCAGGGGCTCGTTGTCCACGTCCATCGCCAGCAGGTAATCGCAGGCATGCAGCCCTTCATCGACGTGGTCGAGAAAATATGGGCCGGTCAGACGCTTTCCCATCAGTCGGCCCTGCATGTCGGCGATGGCGATGATGACGGTGTCTACCTGACCATCTTTCAGCTGCCGCACCAGCTGCTCGAGCGAGAGCTTGGCGCTTTTTTCCGTCCGGCGTGCCTGCCCGTTGGACCGCTCACTTCGCATCGTGGATCTGGTGGAACCAGAGCGAGACGCCGGAGGAGATGTGCGAGGCATCTTTTCCACCCTACTCCATGCTGATAAAGATGTTCTTGACCTCGGTATAGAGCTGCAGTGCGTGCATACCGAGCTCACGCCCGATCCCGCTCCGCTTGTATCCCCCGAAGGGCGCCTCCTGGTGGACGCTCCTCGTGCTATTGATGCTGAGCACGCCCGTCTTGATCGCCTTCGCCACTCTCAGGGCGCGGCCAATATCGCGGGTCCAGAGCGATCCCGACAGCCCGTACGGGCTCTCGTTGACCAGCCGGATGACCTCATCCTCCTGATCGAAAGAAATGATGGTTAGCACCGGACCGAAGATCTCCTCCTGGGCGATCTTCATCTGATTGTGTGCGCGATCGAAGACTGCCGGCTGGAGGTAGCTGCCTTTGGTAAGACCGCCACCGGGCACTTCGCCACCGGTCAGCAAGCGAGCACCTTCCCGTACGCCCATCTCCACGTATCCCTGCACCCGCTCACGCTGCTTGACGGAAATCAGCGGACCCATCTCGGTCGCTTCCTCGAGCGGGTCGCCGAGCCGCAACTGCCTGGTCCGCACCGCGACCCGCTGGTCGAACTCCTCTGCGATGGAGCGGGCCACGTAAGCCCGGCTCCGGGCGCAGCAGTCCTGACCGGCGTTGGCGAAGACGCTGGTCACGGCCCCTTCCACGGCCTTTTCCAGGTCGGCGTCGGCAAAGACGATGTTGGGCGACTTACCACCGAGCTCGAGCGAGACGCGCGTGATGTTCGGTGCCGCCTGTTGCAGGATGCTCACTCCGGTCGCCGTCTCGCCGGTGAACGCTATCTTGTCAACGCCTGGGTGACCGGCAAGCGCATTACCGGTCGTGCCGCCCGGTCCCGTGATCACATTGAGGACACCTTCTGGTAGACCGGCCTCCAGCGCAAGCCGTCCCAGCTCGAGCGCAGTCAGCGGCGTGTAACTGGCGGGCTTGAGGATGGCCGAATTGCCCGCGGCCAGCGCCGGCGCCACCTTCCAGGAGGCGATTGTAAGGGGGAAATTCCAGGGCACGATCAGACCGACAACCCCGACCGGCTCCCGCAGCGTGAAGTCGAGGCCAGGTGCCGTGACCGGGATCGTTTCTCCGAAGATCCGGGTCGCAGCCCCAGCGTAGTACTCGAAACACTGGGCCGCCCCGAGCACCTCGTCACGTGCGTCGCGGATCGGCTTGCCGGCGTTTCGCGCCTCGAGCCGGCAAAGGTCATCCACGTTGCTGCGGATCAGCTCCGCGATGCGGTAGAGCACCTTCGCTCGGGCGCTGGCGGCGACGTTGCTCCAGGCGCCAGAATCGAAGGCCTTTCTCGCAGCCTGGACGGCGGCGTCGACATCGGCAGGCGCGGCGACTGCGACTCGGGCCATCACCTCGGAGCTAGCCGGCTCAACGACGTCGAATGTCTTTTCCCCCTCGCCCGCACGCCAGCGACCGCCGATCAGCAGCTGGCTCGGCCGCTCAGTTGAAATCATCAGAAGTAGTTTGAGGTTATGCCGCCGTCGATCACCAGCGCGGCACCATTTGTCCAGGTCGATTCATCTGAGGCAAGGTAGACGCCCATGCTGACAACGTCATCAGCGTGACCGAAGCGGCCCAGGGGGATCCGGTTGATACGAAGGCTTCTTTTCTTCTCGTCCTTGAGCAGATCCCGCATCAGCGGCGTCTCGATCGGGCCGGGGCAGATTGCATTCGATCGCACTCCCTTCGGGCCGAACTGGACCGCCAGCGACTTGGTCAGGGCGATGACGGCACCCTTGCTCGCGGTATAAGCGTCCTGCGGCACGGTGCAGCCGACCAGCGCCACGAAGGAGGCGATGTTGATCACCGATCCACCCCCGGCATCGATCAGCGCC
>DASWQQ010000134.1:0-3735 GCA_036403615.1 Candidatus Dormiibacterota bacterium
ACAATCGGACCAGTTCGGTGGGCTACCGCGTGATGTTTGGCATCGTGACCGGCTTCTATCTGATCGCCTTCCTGACGCTGCGTCCGGTGCGGGAGATCAAGGTCGAGGACTGAACCTCAGGGGTGCGGGCAGCCCTCGCCCAGGTTGCCGCAGATGATGTGCGGCAGCGAGTAGATCAATATCACCCCCACGATCACGACAACAACAGTGATGATCCCGCAGGTAACCAGCCGGCGAGTGCTGGGCGGCTCGGCACCGCCGAGATATCCAGGCTCTTTGCTCAAGAGGCCGAGGGATCGGCCTTCGGGGGGTCGTCGACCGCCGGTAAGGTGATGGCGACCCTGGTGCCTTCACCCGGGGAACTCTTGACGTTGATGTCGCCCTTGTGCGCATCGACGATCCACTTGGCGATCGCGAGCCCCAGGCCAGTACCGCCGCTTTCACGAGTGCGGGCCTTATCGGCCCGGTAGAAGCGCTCGAAGATATGCGGGATATCGCTCGGCGGGATGCCGGCCCCGGTGTCGGAAACGGTAACCCTGGCGTGCCCGTTCTGTCGCAGCACACCGATCGATACCTCTCCCCCGGCAGGCGTGTGGGTCAGCGCGTTGTCCAGCAGGATCAGCAATAACTGGCGCACCCGGCTGGCGTCGCCCTCGATACGAACCCCACCGTTCAGCTCAGGCTTCAGGTGAACGCCGCGCTCGTCCGCGAGGGGCTGCGTCTGGCTCATCAGGTCGCGCACTACGTCGTTGAGCTCCATCGGCTTGCGATCGATGCGCAGCTGGCGGGCATCGGCGAGCGCCAGGGTGGTCAGATCCCCAACGATCCGGTTGAGCTGGTCGACCTCTTCCAGGACGTTCTGCGCATAGACAGGCGGAGCGCCTCGGGCGCGGCGCACCCAGGCCTCGATGTTGGTGCGAATCAGGGTGAGTGGCGTGCGCAGCTCGTGGGAGGCATCCGCGACGAACTCGCGCTGCTTCTGGAAGGAAACGCTGATCGGCCGCAGTGAGCGCAGCGCCATGAGCAATGACGCCAGTGCGCCGAGGATGAGGGCGACGATCGAGGCAAGGATGAGCTGACTCTCCAGCCGGTTGAGCGCGGCGGGCACCCACGAAATCGGCTGAGCCACCTGGAGGACGCCAACCACCTTGCCGGTCTTGTTCTTGACCGGGACCGTCGAGACGACGAAGAGGTCTTTGTCTGTCGTCACCTGGTTCTCGAAGGACTGCCCGTCCTTGGCGTAGGTAACCGGGTTATCCAGGATCGGGCTGGAGAAGACCGAGGCCACACCCGAAGCAGGCAGCACCAGTTGGTGGCCGTTGATCTGCTGCACCCGCACGAATGTGTCGGCGAAACTTGGATCGGCAAGCGTCTGGCTATTGGCGCCGATGGTGTCACCGGTTATCGTCAGCGCCGACCGTGCCAGCCGGATCGAGTGCTGCAGATCCTGCTCTTCGCGGGAGTTGAGCGCCTCGGAAACGGTGAAGTAGACCAGCAGGTTGAAGAAGCCCAGGATGAGGACGAGCAGAACGAAATACTGGGCCGCCAGGCGCAGCAGCGCCCCGCGGAACATCATCCCGACAGCCGGTAGCCGACTCCGTAAACCGTTTGGATCAGCTTGGGGGATCGGCCCTCATCGATTTTGTCGCGCAGGTAAGAGATATATACGGCCACTCGGTTGGTTGTCCCTTCGAAGTTGTAGTCCCAGACGCGTTCCGCGATCTGCGCCTGGGTCAGCACCTGGTTCGGATGGCGCATCAGGAACTCGAGGAGAGCGAACTCGCGCGCGGTCAGATCGATCGGGGTTTCGCCCCGGCGCACCTGGTGGGTCTTGAGGTCGAGCACCAGGTCCGCTACCTGAAGCCGGTTGGCGTGGCCGTTCTTCTGGTCCCTTCTCATCAGCGCCCGGAGCCTCGCCAGCAACTCTTCGAAGGCGAAGGGCTTGGGTAGGTAGTCGTCGGCGCCCGCGTCCAGGCCGGCCACCCGGTCGTGGATCTGGCCCCGGGCGGTCAGCATGATCACCGGCGTCTGGATCCGGTTCTGGCGAAGCCAGCGGCAGACCTCCATGCCGTCCTTTTTGGGGATCATCAGGTCGAGGATGATGGCGTCGTAGCGGGCCGTCTCGGCCAGCGCCTGGGCACGCTCCCCGTCGGCCGCGATGTCCACGGCATAGCGCTCGTCCTCCAACAACTGCTTCAGCAGTGTCGAGAGTTTGCGCTCGTCCTCGACGAGGAGGAGGTTCATGCTCTTGCTTCCAGTGTACTGGCAGGCCGCCAGGTTTTGGCTAGGGCCAAAAGTAGCAGGCGGAAGTTAGAAGCTTCTTAGAACGAGCGCCGGACGGTCGAAGCCCGCTCGAGCCTAGCTAGCGACGGCCTGGGGGGCGTCGGCGCTATTCAGTTCGGCGGCCGTCATCAGGTGATTTCCAGAGATCCGGGCGCCGCTGTCGACGAAGCGCGTCAGGCTGGCGCGGGCGCGGCGGACGTTCCAACCGAGGATGTCGCAGTACTCGTCGAAGGTCTCGCCGGCGAAGAAGCGGTCGGCCTCCTCGCGGTAGGCCGGTACGCCGATGTCGGCGACGGCCTGCCAGATGACCCGGGTCAGTAGGGCCTGGACGGCCTCCAATGGGATATCAGGTTCGCTATTTGGCTTTCGCATCCCTTCCTCCTACGTCGCCAACTCACGGCCCATCCGTGAGGTTGTCGTGATAGCCACGCTAATGTAACAAGTGTTACCGGCAATGTCAATGCCGCTTCGCCGAGCGTGCCGCCGGATGATGCAACAGACCGGCCGCCTTGAGGCGAGCGTCCATGGGGCTCAGCTGGCGAGCCATCGCCGGCGTGAGAAGGGTAACGTGAGGTATGCCTTCCAGGTGCTCGGCAATCGGCCAGAGGTCCTCCTCGGTAGTCATCCATTGCATCCGATCGAATCGAGCCAGGTTGACCGGCCTGCCGTAGCCGCGAAGCGTCCTCTCGCCCTTCAGGTTGTAGTAATGCTCGAAGTAGGAGATGGCCAGTTCCCGCAGAGTCCTGTAGACGGGCTCGCGAAAGCGCAGTCCGGTGAACTTGCTGGTGCCGATCGCACCCCAGTGCAGACCTCGGCGGAAGACGGCGATGACGTGGTCTTCGTCGTGGACGGCGGTGAGGTCCATGATCAGAGGCGGCCTACCCGCTTCGCGAAAGGCGGCGGCGGCCAGCACGGCCCCCTCGATACAGTTCGCGGTTTCGTCCCGTAGGACGCGGCGCGGCGACCGGAAGGTCTCACCGTCCGCCTCGGTGTTGTAGCGCAGGCCGTCCAGGTATTCCTGGATTCGCATCGGCGCCGACAACCGTCGCCGGAGAAAGTCCTGTTCCGCGCGGGTCAGGGCCCCCGGAGCCGCCTCAGCCACGAACACCCGGCGGAGCGGCGGCTGTGGCAGAATCTGTAATTCCACGCGGCTGTGGTGAAATCGGTAAACACGCCAGGTTCAGGGCCTGGTGAGCGCAAGCTCTTGGAGGTTCAAGTCCTCTCAGCCGCAATCCACCTCACCGCCCCACTTCCACGTACCAGTTGTTGACGTAGGCGTAGCGCTCCATCGGTTCGATGGCGCTATCCAGGCGGACCCCGTGAATTCGGTGGTTGATCGCCAACGCGTAGCGCGGACTGTAGAGGTAGATGGCTGGATTCTCCTGGGCAAACAGCTCCTGGAAGTCCGCATAGGCCTTGGCGCGAGTGGCCAGGTTCAGCGTCGAGCGCCCG
>DASWQQ010000135.1:0-4586 GCA_036403615.1 Candidatus Dormiibacterota bacterium
TCATCGAGATCAAAGGTGGTCAGCATGATGATGCGGCATTTGCTGGCGCCATCCGCCATGAGCTGCCGGGTGGCCTCGAGCCCATCCAGTTTGGGCATGCGCACATCCATCAGGACGACGTCGGGATGAAGGCGCCTTGCCATCGCGACTCCCTCATCGCCGTCCGGCGCCTCGCCGAGCACCTCGAGGTCCGGTTGCGACTCGAGGATCAATCGAAACCCGGCTCGAACCAGGGACTGGTCGTCGACGATCACGATCCGCGTGGTCACTCGGCCTGCTCGATCGGAAGGTGGGCCTTGACCGCATAGCCCGCTCCGGCGCGCTTCCCCGCCTCTATGGTCCCGCCAAAAAGAGCAACGCGCTCGCGCATCCCGACGAGTCCCCGCCCGATACCGTCTGCCGGTGTCGCAATGGTCCCCTCATCGATGACTTCGAGGTCGAGCGCGCCATCGAGATAGTGGACCAGCACCTCCGTTCGCGCTCCGCCCGCATACTTGAGCGCGTTCGTAAGCGCCTCCTGGACGATGCGATAGGCGGCGACGTCGACGCCTGGCGGCAGCGCCACCGGGATCCCAAGACGGCGTAATTCGACCGGCAGCCCGGCTTCGTTTAACCGCGAAACGAGCGTGTCCAGTCCGGCGAGACCGGGTTGGGGTGCCAGCGGCGCAGAGCCGTTGTTGCCGTTCTCGGCCAGGACTCCGAGCAACCGGCGCAACTCTGCCATCGCCTCATGCCCGCTCGCCTCCACGGCCAGTAGCGACTCGCGCGCGGCATCCGGCTTCTCATCCATCACCTTGCGGGCTGCCCCCGCCTGGACGACCATGACGCTCACGCTGTGGGCCACGACGTCGTGAAGTTCGCGCGCGATATGACGTCGCTCCGCTTCTGCTGCGGCCTTGACCGCCGCTTCCTGCTCGCGCTCGCGCTGAGCCGCCCGATCCCGTTCCACGTTGAGCTGGCGCTGGCGCGTAGCGACCTCGCGGCCCGCGAGATAGGCCGCACCCAGCAGCGCGAATGGGAGCGCGGCGGCCGGGATCGGAAGCGTGCTCGTTGATCCATGGCCGAATTCGAGGGCGATCAGTCCGGCTCCCCCTAGGACCACGAGCCAATTCAGGATCTGGTTGCGCCCGTACAGGCCCACCGACACCACCGCGACCGTACCTGCTATCAACGCGGAAAAATTTGCGGCGTTCCGGGCGAGGCTGAAGCCCAGGAAGGTAAGCAGCAGGACCGAGATCGGCCAGCGGCGGCGGAGCAGCATTGGCACGGTGCAGAGCCACACTGCCGGGGAGAATGCCAGCGAACTGTCTCCCGACCCCTCGATAACTGCGCCCACCGTTAGGCCTATCGCCAGGGCGATATCGATCCACCGGATCTGGAGGCGGTGAGCGATCGCTGGAAGTTTGGGCACCAACCGACTCTATCGCGCCGCCGACCGGGGGGCCATCGCCCGCCGGGATGATCGAGCGTCGCCCGATGGGATGAGGGCCATCCGAACTCGCCCGTTGGGATGAGCGGAAATCGTTCCGGATGCCGACGACAGCACGAGCGCCACCCCATACGCTGCCGCCATGAATCAAGTTGTCGTACTCAACAACGTAAGCAAGGTCTTCGGAGATGGAAGTGCACCAGCCCTCGACGGCATCACTGTCGCAATCCCCGGCGGCCAGGTCTCGGCAGTGATGGGGCCGTCCGGAAGCGGAAAATCGACGCTGCTGAACCTGGTCGGTGGCCTTGACCGGCCCACGAGTGGATCAGTCGTCATCGATGGCGAGGACCTCGCTCGGCTGAACGAGGCGGGGCTGGCTCGCTTCAGACGCACCCGGGTCGGCATCATCTTCCAATTCTTCAACCTGCTCAACAACCTCAGCGCGGTGGAGAACGTCCTCATTCCGGCCCAACTTGCGGGCGCCCCGGCCCCGCTGGCCCGGCGGCGAGCGGACGACCTCATGGAGCGACTGGAGATCGCCGAGTTCAGAAACAAGTATCCCGCTCGCATGAGTGGTGGCCAGCGGCAGCGGGTTGCGATCGCCCGTGCCTTGATCAATAACCCGGCGCTATTGCTCGCGGACGAGCCAACCGGTGCACTCGATTCTCGCAGCGGCGATCAGGTGATGGCCATCCTTGACGATCTAAATCGCAGCGGTCAGACGATCGTGCTGGTCACCCACGATGCGCGGCTCGCGCGGACCCACGCCACCCGTGTGATCGAATTGATCGATGGGCGCGTCGCCCGCGACGCTGACGGGCGCCTGCCCGTAGGGGTGGCGGCCCGATGAGCGCAGTCTTGCGCACCAGCCTCGGTGATCTGCGACGCCGTAAGGTGCAGACGTTCGTGCTGGCCTTCGTTCTCTTTCTCGCTAGCCTGTCGACCACGCTTTCACTGACCCTGCTGGTCGAGACGGACGCGCCCTTTGACCACGCCTTTGCCCAGTCGCAGGGGGCGCACCTGACCATGACGTTCGCGGCCGCCTCGGTGAGCGAGAGCCAGTTGCGGGCGACCGCCTCGACAAGCGGCATCACCGTCGCGGGTGGCCCATGGCGCGTCGACCCCTGGACCACGGTTGACCTGTTCGGACGGTCGACGGCCTTTCCCCTGGAGGGCCGCGCTGACCCTGGTGGACCGGTCGATCGACTGACGCTGACCGCAGGCCGATGGGCGCTGGGTCCCGCCGAGGTGGTGCTTGCTCAATCGACGGCCGACATCTTGCGAAGGCAGGTCGGCGACACCATCAGCCCGGCACCCGGCAGCCCGATTCCGGCGCTGACCGTTGTCGGGATAGCCGCAGCCGTCGGTGACAATGCCGCGGCCTGGACCGTGCCCGCGGGAGTCCCCTTGATCAGCGCTGGAACGTTGCCCACGTCGTACGTGATGACCTACCGCCTCGTCCAGGCCAACACCTCACAGGAAATCAACACCGTTGCAAGTGCGATCAGCGCCAGTGTCGGCGCCGGTGCGGTAATCGATACCGCGAATTACCTCGACGCAAAACTAAACGCCGACCGGGCCACCGCCGTGATGATTCCGTTCCTGCTCGCATTCAGCGCCTTTGCGCTTCTGGCCTCGGCCTTCGTGATCGGAAACCTGGTGACCGGAGCAGTCATCGCGGGCACCCGAGAAATCGGGATCATGAAGTCGATCGGCTTTACGCCGGCGCAGGTGATAGCCGTCCTCGGCGGGCAGATGCTGGTCCCGGCGTTGCTCGGGGCCCTGCTCGGGCTTCCTGTCGGAATCCTGCTGAGTCAACCGTTTCTCAGCAACACGGCCGAGGCCTTCAGGCTGCCGCGCACCTTCGGCGTCGCGCCCGGGCCGGACGCGCTCGGACTGATTGTCATCCTCATGGTTGTCATTGCGGCTACGATCCTGGCTTCGTTGCGTGCCGGCCGCATGTCTGCCGCCGCGGCCATCGCGACCGGCAGTTCCCCGGCGTCAAGCGCCCCTGCGAAGTTCGGGAATTTCTTGCCGCGCCTGTGGGCTAGGCTCGGGCTGGGGGGTCGTAGATTGCCCTCATCGCTCGCACTTGGATTCGGTGAGTCCCTAACAAGGCCGGCGCGCTCCGCCATGACGGTCGGCGCCATTCTGATCGGCGTTGCCACGGTGACCTTCGCGCTCGGACTCACTCGTTCGCTCACCCTGGTGGAGGCCGGTGCGACTCGAACTCAGGCGGTCCAGCTGGAGCTCCTGTTGGGAGGCCGAGACAAATCAGCGGGCTCGCCCAGGCTGAGCGACGCCCAGCTGTCGTCATTGATAGCCGCACAGCCCGAAACCTCGCGCTTTGTCGGAGAGCGCGAGGTCAATGTCACCGTCGGTGGCGCCGGCAGGCCAGTTCCGATCACGGCCTATAACGGCGATGCGTCCTGGCTGGGCTATCAGGTGATCCAGGGGCGCTGGTTTGATGTCGCCGGGGAGGCCGTCGCCCCGACGGCGTTCTTCACCCGTACCGGCCACCACCTGGGCGAAACGATCGTTGCCAATATGGAGGGCCATGATCTCCGCCTTACCCTGGTGGGCGAAATCTTTGACATCCAGGGCGACGGCGTCTCAGTGCGCACCGACTGGGCGACGATCCCGACTGCAGCCCAGGCGCAAAAGTACGAGATCCAGGTCCGGCCCGGCACTGACTTGCGTCGCTATGTGGCGGCCCTTCAGTCCTCCGCGCCGGGACTGGGCATTGGTCTCCTGGGCGACAGCGGCATCAACACCGCCTTCCTTCTGATCGAGAGCACGCTTGGTGGCCTGGCTCTCATCCTCGCACTCATCGCGATTGCCGGCGTATTCAACACCGTCGTCCTGAACACTCGTGAGAAGGCCCGCGACATTGCCATCCTCAAGGCGATCGGTATGACTCCTCACCAGGTCACGACCATGGTGCTGGCATCGGTGCTGGTGTTTGGCATCGTAGGCGCTGTGGTCGGAATCCCAGCCGGGATCGCCCTGCACGGCAACATCCTGACGATGATGGGCCAGATCGCGTCCTCGACTCGAGTCCCGACCTCCTTCTACCGCGTCTTCGACCTTCCGCTGCTGGGGGTCCTCGCGGTAGCGGGAATCGCTATCGCGATGCTCGGCGCGCTCCTCCCGGCCC
>DASWQQ010000136.1:0-2019 GCA_036403615.1 Candidatus Dormiibacterota bacterium
GCTCCGCCCTTGGTTGCGAAGACGTAGACGATGTCCGGCTCGGTGTCGTGCGGGAGGTACTGCGTCGGGTTGACGTACTCCCGCCCGCTCTTGCGGCCGCGGTGGTGCACCAGGACCATCGGAGCGCCCTCGAAGGTCCCGCCAACCTTGCCCTCGTTGGCTCGGAACTCCGCGATGGTCTGCGCATTCCAGTCGAGCGTTTCGCTCATGTCGAACTCCTGTCGTTCACGATCCCGGGGTATGCGCTGGGACCGGGTGATGGAAGGGCCGGCGGCCGTTCCCGGCGACCAGGTCTTTGACCTGTTACTTCCTGGTAGCGGGGCGGGATTTGAACCCGCGGCCTGTAGGCTGTGAGGGCAGCGTGCGTTCTGGCTTTCGCTAGGCGGTGACGCGTTCTGCGCTGGCGAGATGCGCCGACAGGAGCTGTCCGGCTCTGTCCAGCGCCGCGGCCGCTTCGTCGAGGATCGGGTAATAGGCCTGGAAGACGTGGGGCACACGGGGGGTGATGTCGAGGGTGACCTCGACGTCGGCGGTGGCAGCTTGCCGGGCGAGGCGGATGGCGTCGTCGAGGAGAACCTCGTGCGTTCCGGCCTGAATGATCAGGGGCGGCAGGCCGGACAGCTCGGCGAATATGGGGCTGATGAGACCGAGAGCGGCATCTTGCCCCGACGTATAGTCCGTGACTCGGGCGTGGAGTGCTTGTGGGCTGAGCAGCGGGTCGGCCTCGCGCTTGGTTTCCATGGTCGCCCCCGCCAAGGTGAGGTCGGCATACGGTGACATGACGAAGGCCGCGGCCGGCAGGGGCAGGCCGTGATCGCGGGCGTTGACCAGGGTGGCGATGGCGAGCCCGCCGCCGGCGGACTCTCCCGCGAAGGCGATGTCCGATGGGGCTGTGCCGTTGTGCAGGAGGGCTTCGTAGGCTGCCAGAGCGTCGTCGACCGCTTCCGGATACGGGTGCTCGGGGGCGAGCCGGTAGTCGACGGAGATGACCTTGGCGCGGGTCCGCCGGCCGACCTGCGAAGCCAGGTCAGCGGCGAGGAAGGCGTCCCCCATCACGTACACGCCGCCGTGGAAGTACAGGACAATATGGCGAGGTTCGATTCCGTCGACTGTGATCTCGGCGGTTGGGACGCCGCCCAGTGCCGCTGCGGTCACGGTCACGTCGGCGGGCAGCGGCTGCGCCGATATCAGCTCCCGGAGCTGGCGCCGCTGCTCGTTGACGTCGCTGCTGGCGGGGAAGGCTGACTGCCGCAGGATTGCTTCGAGTTTCTCTCGCTGTTCGGTGCTCACGGAGGATCTCCCTTCGGTTGGAATTCGCCCGGCAGCACCGCAGGCGGGCTCGCCCATGTCAATCCGCTGCTGCAAACTCCCTGCCGGGAGCCGGGCCACCACCAGGCTTGCCGCCAGGCAGGTGAGGAGGCGTCACCGGATCACGGTGATTCGCGCGACCGGAGCACCGCAGACGGAACCGCCCCGGCCGTCATCCTTCCTAGAACGAACTCCGAAACCATTAAATGAGTAGTCCGGCGGGATTCGAGCCTCACGATGCCAACGCATCCAGGAGCGAAACTGCATCGTAGGCTCCCCGGTACACCTCACCGTCGATGAAACGGGTCGGGGTTCCCCGCACCTCGCCGGAGGCAATCGGCCAACGCGCTCCAGCACCGCCTCACCCCGGCGGTCGCGCTCGAAGACCTCGAGGTCGAGTCTCAGCTGTTCGGCGTATCGGCGTAGGTCATCATTCTCGAGCGACTTTTGCTCGTGAAAGAGCAGATCGTGCATCTCCCAGAACCGTCCCTGAAGGGCTGCTGCCTCTGATGCTGCAGACGCAGCGAGAGCGTGCGGGTGGATCTCGGTCAAGGGAAAGTGGCGAAAAGCAAAGTGCACGCTCTCGCCCAACTCACCCACGACGCGCTGGATTGCTCGATTCGCAAGTCGCGCGTACGGACATGCTCGTCAATCGGCTGCAGTGTCCGCTTCGTGTGCTCGATCATGTCGATCGGTCACCTCCTCCGTTTG
>DASWQQ010000137.1:0-5633 GCA_036403615.1 Candidatus Dormiibacterota bacterium
CCGCGTTCCTTTACGAGGGAGGTCTGCTCTCCCGCGGCAGCCACAAAACCAGCGCAACCGTCCCGACCGCCCGAGCCACCACCACGGCGCGCTCGTTACCGGCCGCCCGCACGCCGCCTTCGCCGAGCGCTACCGTCGCGCCGCCCGCCGCACCCGTACTCTTCCGCCTCGGCAATGGCGTAGCCGGCGGAAGCGTCTACCGGATTCGACCTGGTACCGCCGTCGCCGGTTACACCAGGCTGGTTTTCGACATCAGGGGTCGAGGGCTGCCCTCGATGGTCATCGCCCAACCGGATCCGGGCCACATCACCATCACCTTCAGCGGCACCAATGGCGCGGCTGTCCCGGTTAGAGGGATTCGCAGCTTCCAGGTCGCCGCCGTTGAACCAGCGGTCCAGCAGGGACCCGACCTCGTGATCACCATCGACCTCGCCAGGGCAGGCCGGATAACCGCGTTCACCCTACCTGCGGCCGGAGCCTACTCGCCCCGCCTGGTAGTCGACCTCCACACTTCCTGATCGACGCTCGCGACTGAAGACCCTGTCAGCTGGGCTGCCACAGCTCGATCCGATTGCCCTCGGGATCGGTGACCCAGGCGAATCGACCGACACCCTCCATGTCCTGCGGCTCTCCAGCCACGTTCGCTCCCTTGGTGCGCAGTTGCGCCAGCATCGCATCCAGGTTGCGGACCCGGAAGTTGATCATTGCCTGCTGGGCGCGGGACCCGAAGTAGTCGGTCTCGGACTCAAAGGTCGCGAACACCGTCGGCCCGGCTTCCTGCTGCCACAGGCCGTACTCATCGGCGTCCAGTCCCAGGCAATCGCGATACCACGCGCCCAGGGCCGCCGGGTCGGCGGCCCGCATGAAGTGTCCACCGATTCCGACCACGCGTTCCATTCGAGGCTAGTTTAGTGAGGCGTGGGTCTTCGCCGACGGGGCGTGGGTGACCATCTCGGTGAGCAGCGCGATCTCTTTTCGGAGCATGCGTAGCTCCAGCGCAAGGCGCTCGTCGGTCCGCCTCTGCGCTAGCAGGGTTTGCTTTTCGGAAACCTGGAGGTTGAGCGCCGCGGCGATCAGGTAGGAGAGCAACTCGGGCTCCATCGGCGGTTCCGGCTCCTCGGGCTCCCGGCCGACCAGCGCTCGAACCAGGTTGGAGTAGCGGCGGAAGGCGAGCGCGGTTTCCTCGGTGAGCCGCGCGGTTGCCTCAAGGTCGTCGCCTGCCTCCGGGATGATGCGAATTTGCCCGCGAAGATACGGCCGGTCGGTATCGGTTTTGACGATCTCGAATCGGGAGGCTCCGCTGACCAGAAGGTTCATCCGTCCGTCGTCGAGTCGCTCGATGCGGATGATCTTGGCCAGCGTGCCGACGTCGTGGGGAGTCGCCGCACCTGTCTCGGCCCCCTCCTTGATCGCCACCACGCCGAAGCTGTGTCCCTCCTCGAGGCACTCAGCGATCATCTGCCGGTAGCGCGGCTCAAAGATGTGGAGGGGCAGCGGCATGTGGGGGAAAAGGACGACATTGAGGGGGAATAGCGGTAGCAAGGTGGCCACGATTTCAGTATATGGACGCGCGGTAAGCCCCTGGATGCTCCGGCCCCTTGCGGGGCGGGATGGGGAGGGGGTAATTAAATTGTCTTCATTCCCATGCTCCGATGCCGCGTAAGCACAGCGCTGGCCAATCAGATAGGTAAAAGGCGTCTGCTTTTAGCCGCTGACGGCTGCTGCCTGCCTCGCCGGTTCCACGAAGTTCTTCCGGCGCACGATCATGGTCGTCATCAATGCGCCTATGAGCAGTACTCCGATCGGCACCGCGAGCGCGGGCCGCATCGCGCTCAGGTATGCGTTGGCAAACACGTCATGCGCTACCTGGCCAATTTTCGCGGCAGCCTGCGCCGGTAAGCCGGAGGGCAACGCCACCCCCGACTGCCCGCGCCCCACCTCGAGCACACCGTTGCCGGCGCTAGCGAATCCCTGGACGAACTGGGCGCGGTAGGGAGCAGGCAGGTTGACCGCCTGGACCTGCGCCTGGCTCACCAGCTCGGATGCCAGCCGGTTCTGAAGGATCGCACCTACGATGGCACTGCCGAACGCCCCGCCCAGCTGGCGAATGGTGTTCAGGATGCCGGAGGCGGCCCCCGCCATCCGCGGATCCACTCGACGCATGGTCACGGTGGTCATCGGGGCAAAGGTGCAACCCAGCCCGATGCCGGCGATCACGAGCGGAAGGATGTAGCTGAAAGCCGATGACGATAACGACGAGAGTGCGATCACCAGCCCCATCCCGATGCCGAAAAGCGTGAGCCCCACCATCAGGATGTATTTGCCGCCATAGCGGTCGGTCAGCCGCCCCGAGATGGGAGCAACCACCATCGACACCAGCGACATGGGCGCGAAGGTGAGACCGGCCTTCAGGGCGCTGAAGCCGAGCACCGACTGCAGGAAGATCGTGAGCGGCAGAAAGAGCCCCAGCATGCCGAACGAGACGATCCCGGAAAGCGCGTTCCCGATGGCGAAATTGCGCTCCCTGAAGAGCGAGAACGGCACCAGCGGTTCCGGCTGGCCTCGCTCCCAGGCGACAAAGAGGGCCAGCAGCACGGCACTGAGAACAAAGAGCGCCGGGATGCTGATCAGGCCCCAGTGAGCGCCAAGGGCATCGAACGCGATCGTGTCGTTGAAGGTTCCCCAGTGATAGCGCTGCCCCTCGATCAGCGCGAACACCAGCGCGAAAAGGCCTGCGCTGGCCAGTAGTACTCCCACCGGATCGAGGCTGTGCGCGCGGCCAAATTTTACCGACGGCAGCAACCAGATTCCTAGGACGAAGGCGGCGATCCCGACTGGGACATTGATCCAGAAGATGGCCCGCCAGTCGTAGTTGGTCACGAGGAAGCCACCCAGCGTCGGGCCCGTGACCGAGGCGACGCCGGCAACCGCGCCCCACACCCCGAAGGCGGCGCCGCGCTTTTCCGCCGGGAAGATGTTGGTAATCATGCTGAGCGTCTGCGGCGTGAGGATGGCGCCCCCGATACCCTGCACGATGCGCGCCGCGATCAGCTGGCCTGGACTCTGGGCCAGGCTGCAGGCGATCGAGGCGAACGTAAAGACCCCCAAACCGATTAGAAAGAGCCGTTTGGCGCCGAACATGTCACCCAACCGGCCGGCGGTGATCAGCAGCACCGCGTAGGCCAGGATGTACGCATTCAGAACCCAGAGGATGCTGTCGAGGCTGGCGTGGAGCCCATCGATGATGCTCGGGATCCCGATGTTCACGATCGTCAGGTCGAGCAGGATCATGAAGAAGCCGAGGCAGAGGACGAGGAGCACCAGCCAGGGATTGTGCTTGGTCACATAGGCGGGCTGCGAGGACATCCTTCGAAGTCTAAGCAAGCAAGCGCCACGTTGCCGGCGCGAACTCGACTCTCAGCAGGCGGCGGCTATAAACCGGGAGGCTCGATGAGCCATCGACATGATCGTGATCATCGGGTTGACCCCCGAAGCACTGGGGAAGGCGCTGCCGTCAGCAACGAAGAGGTTTTTTATCGCATGGGTCTCGTGGTCAGACTTGATCACCGATGTTTGCGGGTCAGTGCCCATCCGGCAGGAGCCCATCTGGTGAAAGCTCAGGTAACCCATCTGACCGACGCCGTAGCCGTGGCGATCAACCTCCTGCATGAAGCCTTCAAGGCCACCGCGTTGACCCGGCCGGTAGGAAACGAAGGCGGCCTGGCTGGTGAAGATCTCGAGCGCGCCCGCCGCCTCCATGATCCGGGCGCTGGCTTCGATCCCCTGCCGGACGTCGACCAGGTCCGCCCGCGAGAGCTTGTAATCCACCCGTGCCGTGCCGTTGGTCGCCGTTACCCGGCCGCCGGCGTGATCCCGCACCAGGGGTGCCGCAACCGACATATGTGGGAGGGAACGCATCAATCGGTTGTAGTGAGCCGGGTCGCGCCAGGGCGTCGCCAGGGCAAGGATGGCGGGATGCATCGGGCCTGACTCGATCTTCACCCCGTGGTGCCGGCCGTCGGTGTTGATGAACTCATCGGAATAGATCGCCTGCATCGTCCCTTCCCAGGGACGGAGCGGCTCCTCGAAGATTCCGGCGATCGCAGTGCCCGGGTGCAGGCGCAGGTTGGCTCCCACCGCCTTGCCGCGTACGCCCGAACGTTGCAGCAGCGCGGGCGTGCCGATCGCCCCGCCAGCCGCCACCACCACACGGCTGCGAACGATCAGGGTCCAGGCCGGCATCCCGACCTGGCGAACAGTGGCTCGGACTCCTACCGCCTTTCCGTCTTCGATCAGGACTCGGTCGACGCGGCAGTTGACGATTATTCGCGCGCTGTGCCGGTAAGCGTCCATCAGGTACGTCTTGAGTGTCGACTGCTTGGCACCCGTCTGGCAACCGAGACCGCAATAACCACAGCGCGCATCCTGGCTGCATCCTTTTACGTTGCGCGGCATGTATCCGACGTGCCAGCCGAGCCGCTGCAGCCCGCGCTCGAGCACCCGCTCGCGGGCGCTCACCTGCGAATGTTCCAGGTTTACGCCCAGCCGCTCGTAGACCGCATCCATCGAGGCGGTGTACTCGTCACTCAAAAACGCCGGCAACCCGTACTGGGTGGCCCACTCCTCGCGCAACCAGTCCGGCGACCGGAAACTCGTGGCGTAGTTGACCAGCGTCCCGCCCCCCAGGCAGCCCCCGGCGACCAGCGCGATGGCGGCGTCCGAGGTCGCCGCAAACCCTCCCTGGAAGTACAGCTTGCGCATCATGGAGAGCTCGAGCTGGTCGAAGTCGGCTTCGTTGTAGTAGCCGACCTCCTCGAGAAGGACGACGTCCTTGCCGGCGGCAGCGAGCTCTGCCGCAACCACGCTTCCGCCTGCGCCCGAGCCGATCACGACCGCGTCGCAACTGAGTGTTGTGTCACCGTCCAGGATGGTGGTGCGAATCGGCTTGGGGGTAGGCGGCGGGACAGTGGCCGGTCCCGGGTAGCCGATATCCGGCCACACGGGATTGCTGCCATCGGCCTCCGTCTCCCCCAGGAAGGCCAGCAGTGAGAGGCGCTTGAACACCTGGAAGATCTGCCGGCGAAAGGTCAGACGGCTGGTGGACCACCGCGCCATCAAGGCCACACGCTGCTCTCGCGACCACAGGTAAAAGGGGACGAGTCTACCGGTGAGCAGGAAAGTGCCCGAACGCCGCCCCAGGACAGAAACGATCAGGTGCAGCTTGTCGCGATCAGCTTTAGCGGGTAGGCGCCGGACGGTTTCCTCGATCGACGTGGCCACCCGCAGAGGCGAGCCGGGATGGCCCATGCCTCCGATGAAGGTATCGGCCATCGCGACCAGGACACGCGACGGCGCTTCCCGATCTTCAGTCACTGGCGGCGTTCTAACCGCGGTTGACATACTCCCTGAGCCCCTTCCGATCCTATGCGTTCACCAAATGATAAGCAGGTACGAATTTCTTGCCTGCAACCGTGCTGCCGTAGGCTGCTGAGATGCGTTACGTGGAGCTTCCCGGCGTACGGGTGTCCGCCATCGGACTCGGGTGCTGGCAATTCGGGTCAGGCGAATGGGGCTACGGAAAGGAATACGCCGATCGCGAGGCAGGCGCCATCGTTAACCGTGCCCTGGACCTG
>DASWQQ010000138.1:0-1546 GCA_036403615.1 Candidatus Dormiibacterota bacterium
TCGGTCCGATCGAAGCCCTGATCAGCGATCCCACCATCACCGAGATCATGGTCAATGGTCCGGATCAAATTTTCGTCGAGCACAAGGGCAAGCTGACCCTGTCCAGCGTCCAGTTCGAGAGTGAGGACCAGCTTCGGCGGGTCATCGACCGGATCGTCTCGACGATCGGGCGGCGTATCGACGAGGGCTCGCCGATGGTCGATGCTCGCCTCAAGGACGGATCCCGTGTCAACGTCATCATCCCGCCGCTATCGCTCAACGGGCCCATCCTGACCATCCGAAAGTTCTCCAAAGACCCCTACAAGATCACCGACCTGATCAAGTTCGGCACCATCACCGATCCCATGGCCCAGTTCGTGCGGGCCTGTGTCCGCTCCCGGCTGAACATGCTGGTCTCCGGCGGCACCGGCTCGGGGAAGACGACGACCCTCAACGTGCTCTCCAGCTTCATCCCGGAGGAGGAGCGGGTGGTGACGGTCGAGGACGCCGCCGAGCTCCAGCTCAACCAGGAGCACGTTGTAACACTTGAGTCACGACCCGCGACGGTCGAAGGCCGCGGCCGGATCGCCATCCGGGACCTCGTCGTTAACGCGCTGCGCATGCGCCCCGATCGGATCGTGGTCGGTGAGTGCCGCGGTGGTGAGGCCCTGGACATGCTCCAGGCGATGAATACAGGCCATGACGGATCGTTGACGACTATTCACGCGAACTCGCCGCGTGACAGTTTGAACCGTCTGGAAACGTTGGTGTTGATGGCGGGTGCAGAACTGCCCTCCCGGGCCATCCGGGAACAGATCTCGTCCGCCATAAACGTCATCGTGCAGCAGAGCCGCTTGCGGGACGGGTCGCGGAAGATCATCGCCGTCAGCGAGGTGCTCGGACTGCACGGCGACCAGGTAAAGGTGCAGGACATTTTCGTGTTCAAGCAGACAGGCGTCAGCGAAGACGGTAAGGTGCAGGGCTACTTCACGGCCACCGGCATCATCCCGAAGTATTTCGATCACCTGCAGTCGTCAGGCGAGGGCGTAGGGAAGGACATCTTCACGCCGGTGCCGGATCCTGCCGGAAAAGGAGGCAACTAAGTGTCAATCCAGCTGGTCTTCGCGGCCATGGCAGCAATCGCGGCGCTGATCGTGGTCATGGCGCTTATGTCCAACAACCGGCAGCCGAGCGACGAGCTGCACATGGACAGCTACAACCCCGAGGCCGGCACCAAGAAAGGTGGCGTCTTCGAAGGGTTCATGGAAAGCTTCAACAAGAGCCTGACCCGCAACAAGGGTGGGCGCAGCTCGAAGCTCACCGATGAGCTGGCCAAGGCCGACCTCAAGCTCCGCGTTTCGGAGTACGTCATGGTCATCGTCGGGCTGATCATCCTGCTCTGCGCCATCCTGTTCCTCCGCTTCCACAGCCCGGTCCTGGCGCTGATCGGTATCCCGGTTGGCTACTTCGCGCCCGGATTCTTCCTCAAGTTCCGGCAACGCCGCCGGCTCAAGGCGTTCAACAACCAGCTCGGCGATACCGTCGTGCTGCTCTCCAACGCGCTCAA
>DASWQQ010000139.1:0-14494 GCA_036403615.1 Candidatus Dormiibacterota bacterium
CCGTAGCGGAGGTCTGGCTTGTCGACACCGTAGCGTGCCATCGCTTCCGCGTGCGTCATCCGCTGTATCGGGGTCGTTACCGGGACGCCCAGTACTCGTTCGAAGGTGTAGGCGAAGGCACGCTCGATGACATCCATGACATCATCCTCGCCGACGAAGGACATCTCGAGGTCCAGCTGGGTGAACTCCGGCTGCCGGTCCGCCCGCTGATCCTCGTCACGGTAGCAGCGGACGATCTGGAAATACCTGTCGGTTCCGGCAACCATCAATAACTGCTTGTAGAGCTGCGGCGACTGCGCCAGCGCGTAAACGTGCCCGGGATTGAGACGGCTTGGCACGAGGTAATCACGTGCCCCCTCCGGCGTGCTCCGGATCAAGACGGGGGTTTCGATCTCGAGGAAGCCCTCCTGGTCCAGGAAATCCCGGATCGCTTTGGAAAGGCGATGGCGGAGAGAAAGATTGCGGGCCATGCGGGGACGCCGTAGATCCAGGTACCGGAATCGAAGCCGAAGCTGCTCGTCGACTCCACTCTCGTCATTGATTGCGAAGGGCGGTGTGTTTGCTCGATTGAGTATCACCAGTTGCTCCGCCTCCACCTCTACCTCCCCGGTCGCCAGCTCGGCATTCTCGGAACCGGTTGGTCTCCGCCGAACTGTGCCACTTGCGTGAATCACGCTTTCCAGGCGGAGCTCGGCCGCCTTTTGGTGGGCCTCCTGGTGGGCCGGGTTGAAGGTCGCCTGAATGATGCCGCTTCGATCTCGCAGATCGATGAAGATCAAGCCGCCGTGGTCGCGGCGACGATGAACCCAGCCGTACAGCTCGACCCGTTCACCCACGTTGGTGGCACGGATCGCACCGCAGGAGTTGCGAACGGTTTTACTCACGTTCCATCAAGTGTTCGGCTGACCGTGGAAACGATTTCCGCTTCGGTGACCGTAATCTGGGTTTTGGCACGCATGTCGCGGATGACGGCTTCGCCGCGGGCGCGCTCGTCCGGGCCGATGATGACCGCGACTCGAGCACCCCTCCGCGCCGCCTTGCGGAGGCGCGCGTCAAGTCGAGCCTCGCCCGGGTCGAGGACAACTCGCAGGCCGCCCGCCCGGAGGCTTGAGGCGAGGCGGCTGGCATGAACCTGGTCCTCCTGCCGCAGAGCCACGGCGTAGACGTCGGGCCCCTCCGCCGGCTGGTCGCCGAGTTGCCTGAGGAGGAGGAGGGTACGCTCGAGGCCGATGGCGAAGCCGATACCCGGTGTCGACCTGTAGCCAAGCTCTGCCGCCAGGCCGTCGTAACGCCCGCCTCCGCCCAGAGCGTTCTGGGCACCGCTCAGGCTGCCGTGCTGGTACTCGAACACGGTACGGGTGTAATAGTCGAGGCCGCGTACCAATCCCGGATCCAGTTCGAAAGGGATGGCCTGGGTAGCCAGTCCCTCCTTAACCACCTCGAACGCCTCTGCGCACGGAGCACATAGATGGTCGACGATACGCGGCGCGCCCGCTTTGAAAGGCTGGTCTTCAGGATCCTTGGAGTCGAAGAGCCGCAATGGGTTCTTTTCGAAGCGCAGCCTGCTGTCCTGGCTGAGCACACTGACGTGGGGACGATAGTAGTCACGCAGCAGCTCGCGGTAGGGCGGCCGGCAAACCTCATCGCCGATGCTGTTGAGCTTCAGCGAGAGGTCTCCGATACCGAGCTGGCCGAACCATTCCCAGCCGACCTGAATTGCCTCCACGTCGAGCAAAGGATGGCCTTCGCCGATCGCCTCGATCCCGAACTGGTGGAACTGGCGGTAGCGGCCGGCCTGGGGCCGGTCATAGCGAAAAAACGGACCCAGGTAGAAGAGGCGGACCGGCTGCGGCTCCTGGTCCAGCCCGCCGTCGAAGTAGGCACGAACGATAGGAGCTGTGCCCTCCGGCCGCAGCGTCAGCGACCGATCGCCCCGGTCGGTAAAGGTGTACATCTCCTTGGAGACCACATCGCTTCCCTCACCGGCGCTTCGGGTAAAGAGCTCGGTCGCCTCAAACAGAGGTGTCTCGATGCGCTGGTAGCCGGCCTTCCCGGCGGCGCCGGCGGCAGCCGTTTCCATCCTTTCCCAGTAGGGTCGATCGGCGGGCAGCAGATCCTGGGTGCCGCGAACACGCTGCGCCACAGGAGCCATCGTCCCGAAAGCTTAGCGAACGCTCTCCCGTCAAGCGGCTAGTTGAGCGTCACCGCCGGCCATCTCGCTCCGGACGACGCGGTTGCGACCGGTCCGCTTGGCCACGTAAAGGGCCTGGTCGGCCGCCTGCACCAAAGCCTCCCGGGTCTCGCCATCACGAGGAAAGACCGCGATCCCGAGGCTGAGCGATAGGTTGGTTACCGCCTTGCCTTCATGCATGACGGTTTGGCTGCTGACGGCGCGCCGTATCCGCTCCGCGACCGCGATCGCGGCCCGCCCGTCCGCACCCCTGAGCACCAGCACGAACTCGTCGCCACCGTAGCGGGCCACCAGGTCCTTGGGACGGACGGCCGGCACCAGGATCTGCCTCGTGAGATGGCGGAGCACGGCGTCTCCTGCCGGGTGTCCGACGCTGTCGTTGATCTCCTTGAAATGGTCCAGGTCGCAGATGATCAGCGCCAGCGGCTCCTTGGTCTTCCGGGCGCGGACCAGCTCGCGCTCGACGTAGGCCTCCAACTCTCGGTGGTTCGCGACCCCGGTGACGGCATCGGTGGTGGCGAGCTGCTTGGTCTGCTCGTAGGCAGCAGCGTTTTCGATCGCGATAACCGCCTGGTTGGCCAGCGTCTGCAGAACACGGATCTCGCTGCGTTCGAGGCGACGAGCGGTACGCATGTGGATCGCGAGGACGCCTACGATCTCCCCGGCGAGGCACATCGGTACTCCGATAACCCGCTCCAGGCCGATCCGGCGCGCCGCCGCCAGCTGGCTCCCCTGGTCTTCGGCAAGGTTGATCTCCAGCACCTGCTCCGGCCGTTCCAACCGTTCGGTGACCAGGTTGCCGCTGGCGCGGACAGCCGCCAGCTCGCGACGGGTCGTGCAGCGCACGATTACGTCGGCAAACTCCTCGCGCCACGAGGATTTGCGGAGGTGTATGGAAGCGTAGGGAACATCCAGAATTTCAGAGGTGGCATGCGCCACCGCCCGAAGCAAGTTATCGGTCCCAACGGTAACTGCGGTAAGCGCCTGGGAGATCTTTTCAAGAGCTGTGATCGCCTGGTCCAGCCGGTGAGCCTGGAGCCGGGTCTTCTTGCGCAGGTCGGTGTTTTCCAGCATCATCGCCATCTCGGTGGCGATCGTCTGGAGCAGTTCGACGTCGGCCTCCGGCAGGGCGTAGTCACTGCCAACGCCCACGACCAGGTAGCCGGCATTGCGAGCGCCTCGGGTCAGCGGCACCACAAACGCACGCTGAACGTTTGCCAGTTCCCCGAAGAGACGCAGGCACCGCCGGGAGTCTCCCGCAAGGCCGATGACTGTTTCTATGTCGGTAGCGGTCTCGAGGAAGCCTTCGGCCAGCGCCGCGCCGCTCAGCCGAATCAACTGCCCCGAGTACTTCTCGGCCAGGCCCACGACAGCGCGGACGTCGAGGCCGTTCGTTTCCTGGTTGCGTGCCAGCAAGAGCGCCGAGTCAACGTTCAGTGCTTTCAGGCTGATGCCCAATATCGCCTCCGCCATGGCACCAGGCTCACCCTCGCTTCCGAGCCCCTGGCTGGTCTTGTAGAGAGCTGCGAGCCGGCTCATCTGCTCGTTGAGCTCGCGGGTGCGTTCCTGGAGATCAGCGGTCATGGCATTGAAGGCACCACCGAGCACGCCGAGTTCATCGCGCCTGCGCACCGTGAGTCGAGTGCTCAAGTTGCCGCGCGCGACAGCCTGGGTGCCGGCCACGAGCTCCTCGATTGGACGCGTTAGCCGGAGCGCCAGGAGGTAGCCAATCAGCAGCAGGACGAGTACCACTCCGGCGAATAGGGCCGTCATCTGGACGGCTGAGTGCGTTCCCGCCTGGGTGACAGCCTGACGCGAAATCGCGACTCCGAGGTAGCCTGCCGGCACCTGGCGGAGGTAAAAGAGGCTGAACTGAACCTCGTACTCCTGGCCCTGGATGTTCACCGGCTGACGGGAGGCCCGGCCGGGGGCAGCGAGATCCAGGTATGAGCGGGTTCGGTCGTCGAGCAGGCTAGCCTTGACGCCAGCTACCGTGCTGCCGATCAAGCGGCCGCTCGGATCGAGTAGGAGTACCTGCGCCTGCGATTTGGCCTTCATGTCCCCGAGCAGTGATGGCACTGGCGTCTGGAGGAGCACACCGCCGACGACCTGGTCGCCAACCAGAATCGGGCCGGCCGCTCCCAGGGTCGACGCAGGAGTTCCTTCGTAGGCGATGTACTTGTCGCCCAGCCCGTCATAAGAACCCTGCAGGATGGGCTTGACAACTGGATCCTGAGAGACATCAGAACCGCTCTTGAAGACAAGACCGCTCGGGTTGGCGGGATCGGGCTGATCGATCTGGAGAATCGCATGCCCGCGGACGTCGAAGATGATCAACGTGCCTAGCCTGTTGTTGACCTCGATGGGCACGAGGAGCTGGCGAAGGGCCGCCAGGTTCCCCGATTTGACAGCCTGGTCGACACCCTCGGTGTTGGCGATCAACCGGAGCCCCGCGACCTGACGGCCTTGAAGCTTGACGGCGGCGTCCAGTGCGCTGTTTTGAGACTGAACGAGCTGATCGCGGATTCGCTCCTCAAGGGAGGTCGCCACCAGACTCGTTGTCAGGTACGTGCCGACGACTCCCAGAATGACCATCAAAAGCAGGAAGGGCAGGATGATCTGAGTCCGAATCTTCATGGTGGGAATCCAGGACGGCCGCCCGAAACGGGCGCGGACGGTAAGGCCCGGTTGCAAGGCGCGACGAAGCCGATTAACCAACGCAGCTCCAGCTCAGGGCAGCGACAGCCGGCGCAGAAGGCGACAAGAAGACCAGCTGTTCCGACCCTGAATGCGCAGGGGTCCAGCGGTCGGTGACTACCGAGTGCTGGCTGACGTCCCCTGCGGCAATCCGAATCGGCGGCTCGAGCACGTCGCGGCTTTGCCCTTGACCATCAACTCGAACCCATTTGTAGAAGACCCAGCCACCGACGCCGTTGGTCGTAAACGTTCCGCTGGCAGTCACAGTAACGTTGCTGCACCTGTCGTTGGCGCCCTTGGGTGCACGGCTGACGGCTTCGGAATCAGCGACGATGGCGAAGCGGGTTGGGGTGGGAGACGGAGTCGGGGCTGGCGTCGGCCGAGGCGTGGGAGTAGGAGTAGGAGTAGGAGTTGGCGTGGGCGTGGGCTTCGGCGTGGGTGATGGTTTAGGCGTGGGTGTGGGTGTCGGCGATGGCGCGGGTGACGGCGTTGGGGCGGGCGTGGCAACCGGGGTGGGGGTCGGGACGGGGGTCGGCACAGGGCTCGGGGCAGGGGTAGGCGTCACCGTAGCCGTAGGGGTAGGTCTCGGGGTAACAACCGGGCGCGTGCTGGGCAAACCATGAGCCGAGGTCACGCTGGAAGGCGCGACAGCGGTAAGTACCGGGGCAACCGCGAGGGAATCCGTACCCTCCAGTGCTCCGTCCCGGACCGCCTCCGTCACCACCTGTTGTTTCAGCGGTTTCGTTTGCAAACCCGCGTCCAATCCAAGGTCCGGGCTGAGGTCGGGGACCTGGACCCAGGCCAGCCCTTCTGTCGGTCGCAGAGCCGCCAGGGCAACCAGCCCAAAGAGAACGACCACTCCAAAAGCAAGCCCTAAGAAGCCTCCAAGCGTGCGTCGTCCGTTCCGGTGGTCACCCATCGCACCCCGATGCTAGGGTCGCCAAGTTACGGCAGCCGTTGCTGGCTTACATGGCAGGTAACGGGTGGCAACAGTCAGGACACGGTCGCGTAACGCCGGGAGCGTCAGGCTCTTCGGTTAGGTTGGCGCCAGGTTCCCCTCTCGGGCCACGGTGTGGACGTCCTTGATGCTTTCAAGGCGCTCCATCAGCCGGCTCAGCTGCGTCAAGCTGCTGATTTCAACCGTGGTCGAGATGACGGCTGTCTTGTCGTCATACACCTGGACCTCGGCACCTGTCAGGTTGATCTTGCTTTCCGCGATGACTGTGGCTATGTCACGGAGCAGGCCCGTCCTGTCCCATGCCTCGATCTTGATCGCGACCGGGTAGAGCTGGCGCCCAGCCGTGTCCCAATCGACCTCGACGACGCGCTCGTTGACGATCACGTTCATGACGTTCTTGCAGGTCGTACGGTGGACGCTGATCCCCTTGCCGCGTGTGATGTAGCCGCTGATCGGATCGCCGGGTACCGGCTTGCAGCACTGGGCGATCTGGGTCAACACCCCGCGTTCGCCCTTGACCCGGATCTCACCGGTCGGCTTGAACTGGGGTACCAATGGGATCAGGGGGAATCCGCCGTTGGCGCTGTCCGGTTGACCGGCGGCGAGGTACTTGAGCAGGACGGAATGCTGACTGACGTCGCCATACCCAATCGCCGCGTAGAAATCGTCCAGGGTGCCGAAGCGGAACTCCTTCGCCAGCTCCAGAATCCGCTCGTCCCCAAGCGATGCCAGCGCCCTCTGCTGGATGCGCCGGAACTCCTTATCCAGCAGCTCTTTGCCTTTCAGGACATTCTCCTCGCGACGCTCCTTTTTGAACCAGGCCCGAATCTTCTGCGAGGCGCCCGCGGTCTTCACGAAGGCAAGCCAGTCACGGCTCGGTCCGTGCGGGCCCTTGGAGGTCAGCACCTCGACGATGTCACCGTTTTGCAGCTGGTAGTCGAGTGGGACCATGCGACCATTGGCTTTCGCCCCAATGCAGCGGTGGCCCACCTCCGTGTGGATCCGGTAAGCGAAATCAACCGCTGTGGCCCCGCTGGGTAGCGCCAGGACATCACCCTTGGGGGTGAACACGAAGACCTCATCGCGGAAGACATCCACCTTGACTGCGTCGACGAACTTTTCCGCATCCAGGACTTCCTTCTGCCAGTCCATCAGCTGCCGAAGCCAGGCGAAGCGCTGATCCATCTTGCGATCTTCTTTGCCGCCTTCCTTGTAGGTCCAGTGCGCCGCAACTCCCCACTCGGCGGTACGGTGCATCTCCGTCGTCCGGATCTGGATCTCCATCGGCTCGCCGCTGTGACTCACCACCGTCGTGTGCAAGGACTGATAGCCGTTCGACTTGGGCATGGCGATGTAGTCCTTGAACCGCCCGGGTATCGGCTTCCACAAGGAATGGATCACTCCAAGAGCCCCGTAGCAGTCCTTGATGGAATCGGTCAGGACCCGTATCGCCAGGAGGTCGTAGATCTCGTCGAATTCTTTGCCCAGTGCAAGTTTGTTGGCGATGCTGTAGACGTGCTTCGGCCGTCCGGTGGTGTCGGCTCTGATTCCAACTGAGGTCAACTCACGGTCGAGAATCTCCTTGATGTCGTTGACGTAGGTCTCCCGCTCCTTCCGCTTGCGCGCGATCTTCTTGACGATCTCCTGGTACTCCTCAGGATGCAGCTGCGCGAAGGAGAGGTCCTCCAGCTCCCACTTGATGTTCCACATGCCCAGTCGATGGGCTAAAGGGGCGTAGATGTCCAGGGTCTCCTGCGCCATCGCGCGGCGACGGGGCTCGGGCAGGAAATTCACCGTCCGCATGTTGTGGAGCCGGTCCGCCAGCTTCATCAGGACCACCCGCACGTCCTCGGCCATGGCGACCAGCATCTTGCGGACGTTCTCAGCCTGAGCCTGCTCCTGGCTGTGGAAGGAGATCTTTTCCAGCTTGGTGACTCCGGCGACTAGCTTGCCGACGGTCGGCCCGAAGCTCTGCTCCAGGTCGGATATGGTGAGGTGGGTGTCTTCCACGGTGTCGTGGAGGATGGCCGCTGCCAGCGTGTCGCGGTCCAGCTGTAGATCCGCCAGGATGGCCGCAACACTCAGCGGATGTTCGATGAACTTCTCTCCGCTCAGCCGGTTCTGGTCGTAATGGGCGCTCGCCGCGGCATCGTAGGCGCGTGACAGCACCTCCACATCCTGCGGCGGAAGGTAGGAGACCTTGCCTAGGAGATCAGCGAACTGCACGGCCACGTCCCTCGGGTATCTATGTCCGAATTATCCCCGAAGCTCGTGATGCTGAATCAGGAGGATTAGTAGGACTTGCCCCAGACAACCTCGGATTTCGCCGGCCGGCCGCAGATGGCGCACACCGAATCGCCGGGCAACGAGCCCGCCAGTATCACTCTGGTGGTGGCTGTAGTCTCGTGTTTCACTCTCGCTTCGTCTTCCGGGCTGCCGCACCAGGGAGTGATGACAAAGCCGACGGAGTCGGAAAAGAAGCGCTTGAGGGCCTCCAGCGTCGCAACGCGCGACGTATGCGCCTCGCGGAAATCCATGGCGGCGGCGAGCATGGCAGCCTGGATCTTCCCCAACCTTGCCGCAATCGCCAACGGCAGGTCGCCAATCGGAACGGCCTCTTTGGTTCTGTCCTGCCGTTGAACCAGCGTTACCTCACCTCTGGCGAGATCTCTCGGCCCGACTTCGAGACGGATCGGCACTCCTTTGAGCTCCCACTCGTTGAACTTGAACCCGGGCCTTGAGTCCCGCCAGTCGACCTTCACCCGGATGTCGTCGCGATCGAGTTGATTGAGCACCGGCTCAAGCGCTGTCTCGATCTGGCTGCGCTCGGTGTCGCTGCGGAAGATGGGGACCACCACCACCTGGATCGGCGCGATCTTCGGCGGAAGCTGGAGACCGGCTTCGTCCCCGTGGGCCATCACGACGGCGCCCACCATCCGGGTCGACATCCCCCAACTGGTCGAGTAGGGATACTCGAGGGCGTTGCTCCGCCCGGTGAAGGTGAGGTCGTAAGCGCGGCTGAAATTGTCTCCAAAGTAGTGCGAGGTGCCCGACTGGAGGGCCTTGCCGTCTTTCATCATGGCCTCAATCGAGGTTGAATATTGGGCGCCCGCGAACTTCTCGCCCTCCGACTTCCTGCCCGTCAGCACCGGCATGGCGCACCAGTCCTCCGCGATCTGCCGGTAACAGTCGAGCATGGTGGCCACCTCCTGCTCGGCCTCTGCAGCCGTCTCGTGGAAGGTATGTCCCTCCTGCCAGAGGAACTCACGTGTCCGAAGAAAGAGGCGTGTGCGCAGTTCCCAGCGGAAGACGTTATTCCACTGGTTGGTGAGCATCGGGAGGTCCCTGTAGGACTGGATGTAGTCCCTGAGCACGCTGGCCAGCATGGTTTCCGAGGTCGGGCGGAGGACGAGGGGCTCGTCGAGCTCCTTCCCTCCCCCATGCGTCACGGTCTGGAACTCGTGCGCGAAGCCCTCGACATGCTCCGCCTCTTTTTGCAGAAAACTGAGCGGGATCAACGCCGGGAAATACCAGTTCTCATGCCCGGTCTGTTTGATCATGTCGTCAAGCGCGTTCCGGATGTTTTCCCAGAGCGCATAACCATAAGGCCGGATTACCATGCAGCCCTTGACCGGCGAGTAATCCGCGAGCTGTGCCTTGCGAACTACATCGGTGTACCAGCCAGGAAAGTCCTCGGACTGCTTGCGAATCTTGTCGACAAAGCCCGGCTTTTCCTCGTCTGCCATTAGCGCCTGAGTATAGATTTCGCGAGGCTGTAGCGCTGCAGGCAGGCACCGCGAGGCCGCTGGCCGAGCCGCGCTTTCGCGCGTAATAGCACCGGCGCGCATGCCGCCTGTACGCGCATGGCGAGCCTGCCGCTCCTGCGGCCGCGAGCCGCGCATGGGCGGCTGGACGCGGCGGTGCGTGAAAGTTACAGCGAGAGAGGGCTCAGGCGAGAAGACTCAAGCCGCGCTGTTCGCCGCGTCTTCTTTGGCGATGATGTCGAGCTCGCGCAGCAGCGCGGGAACCAGCTCTTTCTCTGGAAAGGTGCCGACGATCTTGCCGTGTTTGAAGAGGATGCCCTTGTTCTTGCCACCGGCAATGCCGATGTCCGCGTGCTGTCCCTCTCCGGGGCCGTTGACGACACAACCCATGACCGAGACGTTGATCGGCCGCTTGATCTTCTTGAGAGCCTTTTCTACCTCGGCAACCATCGGAAGCATGTCGATCTCGAGCCGGCCGCACATCGGGCAGGCGATCAGGTTCGGGCCGGTCTGCTTCTCAGCCAGCGCGTTGATGATTCCGTAGCCGACTTCCACCTCGTCCACGGAGTCGCCGGCGAGTGAAACACGGATCGTGTCGCCGATCCCCTCTTCGAGGAGGACACCGATGCCAACCGCGCTCTTCACCGAGCCGGTACGCGGGGGACCTGATTCGGTGACGCCCAGGTGGAGGGGGTAGGAAATCTTGTCGGCAATCGCCCGGTTGGCGGCGATCATCGTGGGCGGATCGGAGGCCTTCATGGATACCTTGATCAGGTTGAAGTCGAGCGACTCGAGTATGTGAATGTGACCGAGAGCGGCGTTAACCATCGCTTCGACCACCTCTTCAGTGGGTGGCCGCACGCCCGCGCCCTCCTTCGCCCGCCCGGGCAGTGAACCGGCATTGACACCAATGCGAATCGGGATCTCCCGTGCCTTGGCCTGGCGCGTGATCTCCTTTACCTTGTCGGGATCCTTGATGTTGCCGGGGTTGAGGCGTAGCCCATCGACCCCTGCTGACAGCGCCAGGAGCGCGAGCGGGGCATCGTAGTGGATGTCGGCGATGATCGGCAGCGGCGACCCTTTCTTGATCTCGATCATCGCCTCGGCAGCCTCACGGGTGGGTACGGCCACCCGAACGACCTTACAGTTCGCGTCCTTCAGCCTGCCAATCTCGTCAAGGGTGGCCTTGACGTCCCGGGTGTCGGACTTGCACATCGACTGGACTACGATCTCGGCTGCGCCGCCGATGACGACGTTGCCCACCCTCACAGGGATCGATTTGCGACGGGGTCTCATTTGCTCATCTCAGCACATCGTTATATGTCACAAGGGCGATCAAACCAAACAAAAGTGCGAGGCCGACGTAATGTACAACCTGTTCCCGCTGAGGATCCACCGGCCGGCCCCGCACCAGTTCGAGTACCAGGAAGGCGGCGCGACCGCCGTCCAGCGCCGGGAATGGGAGTATGTTCAGCAGTCCCAGGCTGAGGCTGAGGAAGGCCACGATGCCGATCAGGCTGATGCCACCCCCCTGAGCCGCCTTTGCCGTAGTCTTGACGATGCCAACCGGTCCTTCCAGGCCTCGCGGCCCAAAGAAGCCACCGAGGCTCTTGTCGGTCGCCAGCTGATAGAGGCCGCTGAAGGTGCCGACGATGGATTCACCTGTTCGTTGCAGGGAAAGCGGGGCAGCCTGCAGGGGGCCCATTTTCTGCGATATGAAGGCGGGATGAAATCCAAGGACGTAGTTTCCTGTCGCCTGGTCGAGCCTGGGGGTTACGGTCAAAGTCAGAGGTTGACTATTTCGCTCGAGCGTGACGGTAACCGGCGCGCCCTTGGAGGCGTTCAGCGCGTTGGGCAGGTCGTCGAACTGCACAATCGGCCGGCCGTCAACCGAGCGGATCACATCTCCTGCGCGCAAACCCGCGGAGCTCGCGGGGGTACCGGCATCGACGCTGCTGACATGCACCGGCGTTTGAACGTCCGAGGTCCCCACGAACACGAAGACTCCGAAGAAGATCAACGTGGTCAGCGCCAGGTTGAAGACGGGGCCCGCCACGATTACTGAAAAGCGCTGCCACAAAGGGTGGGCGTTGAAGCTACGTGGGCCTGCCTCCATACTGCCGTCCATTCCCGCGAGCTTCACGAACCCACCCAGCGGGATAGCGCGAATCGCGTACTGCGTCTCACCGAGCTGCCGGCCGACAAGCAACGGCCCGAACCCAACGCTGAACTGCTCCACTTTGATGCCTGACAGCTTGGCGGTGATGAAATGCCCGCCTTCGTGGACGACCACTATGCCGGTGAAGATCAGGACGACAAGGACGGCAATCAGTAGCGGACTCATGCCGGGCGCTTGCTCCTCTGCATTGAGACTCCCGGCCGCCACCCACGCACATAAGCGCGTGCCCATGCATCGGCGCCCAGGACCGCGTCCAGCGAGGTAGCCGCACTGGGAGAGGCCGCTTCGAAACAGGAGCGAACCGCCGGGACTATGTCGACAAAGCGCAGGTCGCCCTTGAGGAAGAGCTCCACCGCGGCTTCGTTCGAGGCATTCAGAACCGCCGGGGCGGTGCCGCCGGCCTCGCCTGCTGCCCTCGCCAGGTTGACCGACGGGTAGCGGTTATCGTCGACCGGCTCGAAACTGAGCTCGCCTATCACACCAAGCTCGGGAGCAGCCGCGACATCGGGAATCCGCTCCGGCTAGGCCAGGGCGACCGCGATAGGCAGATGCATGTCGGGCACGCCCAGCTGCGCCTTGACGCTGCCGTCGATGAATTCAACCATCGAATGCACGACGCTCTGGGGATGAACCAGCACCTCTATGTCTTTGAAGGCGGTCTCAAACAGGTAATGGGCCTCGATGATCTCCAGTCCCTTGTTCATCATGGTCGCGGAGTCGACCGTGATCTTGGGTCCCATCCGCCAGCGCGGATGCGTCAGTGCCTCGGCAACGCTGACGCTCTCGAGCGTCTCCAGTGGACGCCGGAGAAAAGGGCCTCCGGAGCCGGTCAGAATCAGCTTGCGCACCGCCGACCGTTCCTCGCCACGCAAACACTGCCAGATCGCGCTGTGCTCGCTGTCGATAGGCAGCAGCCTGGAGCCGTGGCGCCGCATCCGCTCCTGCACCAGCTCGCCGGCCATGACCAGCACTTCCTTGGTCGCGATGGCGACGTCCTTTCCAGCTTCCAGCGCAGCCAGCGTCGGACGGAGGGCCGCGCTACCCGAAACCGCGATGACCACCAGGTCGACTTCCGGGTCCCGCACTGCCTCTTCGATCGACCGGCCCACGGTCGCCTCCGGGCTGTTAGCGAGCATGGTCCGAGCCCCGGGGTGGCGGTTAGCGATCGCTTCAAGCCCAGCCGCGTCCTTGCCGGCAATCACCGTCCGCAACGAAAATCTGTCAGGGTAGCGCTCGACCAGGTCACACACCTGCCTGCCGATCGACCCGGTGGCTCCCAGCAGGGCAAGACGCTTGGGTGAAGAGGGCGCTCTAGTCATGGGCTTGTGGGGTTGGAATCAAGTGATCGGGCTCGAGGCTGACGAGCCCTTCAGTTGAGATGCAAAAAGGTGACGTAATAGTACACGACGACTCCGACCAGCAGGAGCGAATCGATACGGTCCAGGATCCCACCGTGGCCCGGTATGAGATGCCCGGCATCCTTTACGCCGGCGCTCCGCTTGATCTGTGACTCGACCAGGTCGCCGATTTCGGCAAAGACGCCGATCAGCGCCCCGAGGATAACGCTGTGAAGCACTCCGATGTTCAGAAAAGGCCCGGCCAGGCCGAAGAAAAGACTGGTTGCAAGCAGCTCCGCCACCGCGCCCTCGACCGTCTTTTTGGGACTGATCCGTGGAAAGAACGGATGCCGTCCAACGAGCATCCCAGCCACCATGGCAACCGTGTCACCCACCCAGATACTCCCCAGCACCGCAATCACGTAGCCAAAGCCAAGATGGTTTGGATCCGGCCGGTGGAGGAAATAGAGGGCCACATAAAAGCTGAGCAGGTAGCCGAGGTAGAGGCTGCCGCCCACCGCGAGTGCCCAACGGGTCAGACTCAAGCGCCAGTCCCGCACGAAGACCTGGGTGCTCAGGCCAAGCACGGTTGCAGCCGCGAGCAGGAAGGTGAGCGTGGCCCATCCCGGCAGGCGGTCGTGAAGAAGCAGGGCGTAGCTGAGCGGGACCAGAAGCCAGAGGGGTGCGCTGACACTCATCGCCCGAGTCAGTTGCCAGTATTCCAGCAGGGCCGCGGCCAGGATGACGCCGGTGCCCAGGTAGACCCAGAAGGACCCCGCGATCAGGATTGCCAGCACGAGCCCGATCAGCACGGCGGCGGCTGCAATCCTGGCTCTCATATTGGAGCGCCGACCCAGCGCAAGCTGCCGCTTGCTCGACTCCGCCTCAGCGACCTCGATTGGTGACCTCCTCCGGACGAGCTCCGAAACGCCTCACCCGGCGTTGATAGGAGGCAAGCGCATCGTCAAGATCGTTTTCACCGAAGTCGGGCCAGAGTGTGGCAGTGCTGTAGAACTCTGAGTATGCCGCCTGCCACAGGAGGAAGTTGCTCAAGCGCATCTCGCCCGCGGTACGAATCACGAGATCCGGGTCGGGCAGCCCTCGGGTGTAAAGGTGCTCGGAGATGGCTTGCTCGTCGACCGAGGTGAGATCGGCACCCTGGCTGGCCAGCTCACGGATGGCGTCGATGATCTCACCCCTACCTCCATAGTTGATCGCGATATTCAGGACGGCGCGAGCACCGATGCGTGTTCGCTCATTGGCATGACGAATTTGCTCCTGCAGGGCACTGCTCAGCTCGCTCAAGCGGCCGGAGAAACGCAGCTCGATGCCGCGACGCGCCAGCTCATCTACCTCGCGCCGAATGCT
>DASWQQ010000140.1:0-11956 GCA_036403615.1 Candidatus Dormiibacterota bacterium
TGAAGCCCGGCGGCAGGCTCAGTTTGGAGACCTGGTCCTGGATCGCTCCCGGCAGCCGCTGGGCCAGGATGGTGCCGAGGACCGCCGAGCTGACGGTCCCACCGACGTTACGCCAGAACTGGATCTGGCTCGTGCCGACACCGAGGTAGCGTTGTGGCAACGCGCTCTGCACGGCATTGATGTAGAGGGGGAAGGTCGCACCCAGCCCCAGGCCAACCAGGACGATGGCGATGGTAATGCGGTATTGAGGCGTGGCTGTAGTGGTCTGCGAAACGAGGAAGATGCCGACCATCACAAGGATCAGGCCCAGCGTCCCGAGGTAGTGGTACCGCTTGAGCCGAACCATGATCTGTCCCGAAATGACGCTGGCCACGATCAGGCCGCCCATCATGGGCGTCAGGAAGAGGCCAGAGTTGGTGACACTTGCTCCGAGGACACCCTGGAGTTCCAGCGGGATGAAGATGATCATCCCGAACATGCCGAGCGCGCTCAGGAAGCCGACGATCATGGAGACGGCGAAAACCCGGTTCTTGAAGAGACGGAAGGGGACGATGGGCTCCTTGACCCGCTGCTCGATGACGAAGAAGACGCCAAGCATGACCAGGCCCAATGCCATTAGCCCGAGCACCTCGGCTGAGCCCCAGCCCTGCTGGCCGGCCAGCGAAAGGGCGACGAGAAGCGGGATCAGGCCGGCAGCGAGTGCACCGGAACCCCAGAAATCGATGTCCCGCCAGGAGGCGGTGGTCCGTACGAAGGGCAGGAACCCAACCACCATAAGCACCCCGAAGATGCCGATTGGCAGGTTCACGTAGAAGACCCAGCGCCAGCCCAGGTTGTCGGTGAGAAAGCCGCCGATAACGGGACCGAGGATCGAGGAGAGCCCGAAGATGCCGCCGAAGAGGCCCTGCATCCGGGCGCGCTGGGCAGGCGGGAAGATGTCGGCCAGAACCGTGAAGGCGGAGGCGAAGAGGAGGCCGCCAAAGAGGCCCTGGATGATGCGGAAAATGATCAGCTGGTTCATGTCCTGCGAAAGCCCGGCAAGCGCCGAGGCGCCGACGAAGCCGATCATCCCGGCGAGCAAGAACGGCTTACGTCCGAAAAGGTCGCCCAGTTTCCCCGCGATCGGGACCACGACGGTGGAGGAGACGAGGTAACCGGTGATCAACCAGGAATAGCGGTCGAGGCCGTTCAACTCCGAGACGATCCGCGGCAAAGCGGTGCCCACGATCGTCTGGTCGAGCGCCGCCAGCAGGAGGGCAAGCATCACGCCTACCGTCGAAAGGACTTTTACGCGGCGTGAGAGCTCAGTTGACATTGGCCACCTTCTTTGTGCGTGTTGATGACGATCGCTTCTCGGCGCCCGCCGCGGCGGCGAGCGCGATGACTCCCTGGCGTAAGGCCCGCAAATCGTCGACCTGCATCCGGCGGAGCAGGCGCTGGATCAGCAGGCTTCGTCCCTGTTCCATGCGGAGGAGTCGAGTCGCCGCAGAGGGGGTGAGGCTGGCCAGCTTCTGACGCCGGTCGGAGGGATCCTCCTCGCGCCGTACCAGGCCACGCTGGACCAGTCCGTCGACAAGCCCGGTGACGTTCCCCAGGCTGACATCCAGTGCCTGGGCCAGCTGGCCCATCGTCTGAGGTTTGCCCGCCGTCCAGAGGACGAAGAGCGTCTTCATCTGGCTGATCGGCAGGTCCAGCTGCATCACCTCGTGAGGCAGACCCGGACGCTGCTGGCGCATCAGGTCAGCCATAGCCGCCTGGATGTCGTGGATCAGGGAGTCGGATATTTCAGTCATCTTCCAATGCTTCCAACTTTAGGAAGGATTGGATTATTCCAAATACTTTAGTCGATGTCAAACATTGTTGCGAAGCGTAACAATGTTAGGCGGGCGCCTAGGCCTCCGGCGCCTCCAGGAGCTCGCCTTCGACGTTGATCTGGACCTCGTTGCTGACGATGAACTTGCCGTCCATCATCATTTCGAAGGTCATGCCGAAGTCCTTGCGGTTGATCTTCGTCTCGGCTGCGTAGCCGATCCTGTGTCCCATCCTCGGATCGTTGAACTCACCGTACTTGATGACATTCAGCGTGACGGGGTGAGTATTGCCCTTGATCGTCAGTTCGCCGGTCAGGGTGCCTTTGTCGGCGGACTGGGCCTTGATCTTTGTGCTCTTGAAGGTGATGGTTGGATACTTCTCTGCTTCGAGGAAGTTCGATGAGCGGAGATCCTTGTCTCGCTGATCGTTGTGGGTTCGAATGCTGGCGGTTTTGATCGTCACCTGCACGGTCGAGCGCTCCGGCTCATCCGGATAGATCTCCCCGGTGGCGGACAACTCGGCGAAGTTGCCACGCACCGTCATCATGCCCAGGTGCTTGGCCGAGAATTCGACCTGGGTGTGCATCGGGTCGAGTTTCCAGGTGCCCATGAAGTGGGGCCAGTCTATCGATGTCCCGCGAAGCTCTGCGCGATTTGAATACCAGTATCATTTAGATGTGATTGAGACTGCCCAGCTTGCCCTGCAGCAGACCGGCATCCGCCTGACGCCGCAGCGGCTGGCGATCGCCTCGGTTCTGGCTCAGACGGGCAAGGAAACCTCGGCCCTGGAGCTCTACGAGCGCGTTCGGAGAAGGCACGCCTACATCGGGCGTGCCACGGTCTTCCGTTCGCTGGACATGCTGGTTACTGCCGGTCTGGCCCAGCGACTCGAACGGCCTGGCCACGTCTCCGCCTACATCTGGTGCGAGGCAGGACACCATCACCACCTGATCTGCACCACCTGCAGGACGGTCGAGGACCTCGACGAGGACGCGGTTGCGCCGCTCGCGGAAGCGATCGCGCGGGAGCACGGCTTTCGGGTTGACCACGCGACCCTGGACTTCTATGGCGAGTGCCGGACCTGCGCCTCTGGCAATGCCGGAGCGCCGCCGGCACGCCGGCCGACCAGGTAGCTCAAAAAGCGGGCAAGCACGTAGCTCCCGGATGCGAAAGTCGTGATGAAGAAGCCGACCGGGTAGGGCAGATAGTAGGAAACGCTCAGCGCCGCCCAGGTGAAGAGGACGGCGAGCAGAGCGGAGAGCAGCAGGCCCCGGGCTGGACGGCGGGTGAACCGCTCGGCGATCGCTGCCGGCGCAACGATCAGGGCGAAGATAAGGAGTACCCCGACCGCCTGAACTGCTTCGGAGACGGCCACCGCGAGGATGACGACGAAGACGATCGAGAGAGCGCGGACCGGCACACCCCTGGCATCGGCCACCTCCTCATCGAGCGTGGCAAACAGCAGCGGACGATAGATGGCTCCCAGAGCGACCAGGGTGAGCAGGCCTGCGATTCCAGTAACCGCAACCTCCTGGGCGCTGATGCCGAAGATCTCTCCAAAGAGGATGCCGATCGCTCGTGAGGCTGACCCCTTGTAGAGCGCGGTGAAGAGGAGGCCAAGGCCAAGTGACCAGGCCATCACGATGCCAATCGTGACGTCGCGTCCGCGAAGCCGCTGGCCGAGCGCACCCATGACCGCGCCGGCTCCCATGGTCAGCACCAGGAGCCCGGCGATCGGGGGCAGGCCCAATAGCACCGCGCCGGTAGCGCCGGCGAAGCCGATGTGCGAGAGACCGTGGGCCGCGAAGGATAGCCCGCGCAGGACCACGAAGTAGCCGATCACACCGGCGCTGAGCGCCACGATGGTGCCCGCCTCGAAGGCGTGCTGCATGAAGCCGTAGCGGAAAAGCTC
This sequence comes from Candidatus Dormiibacterota bacterium, assembly GCA_036403615.1. Classification (GTDB taxonomy): domain Bacteria; phylum Chloroflexota; class Dormibacteria; order CF-121; family CF-121; genus JALYYC01. Next base: position 3,724 of record DASWQQ010000140.1, read on the forward strand.
CTGGAGATCGCGCAGCAGGTCCCATCCGAAGTAGGGCGCGGCCGCGGACCACAAACAACCGACCAGGGCATCAATCATCATGGTGGGCCCCTTCGACATCCATGCCGACCACGAACATGTGCCCATGGCTGTCGTGAAGCACCTCGACCGGGGCATCGTAAAGGCGGCTCAACTGCTCGGTGGTGATGACGGCATCAGGCTTACCGATGGCGACACCCCCATGCGCGACGTAGAGGACGCGGTCGACGATCGGCAACAGCGGGTTGATGTCGTGGGCGATCAAGAGTACGGTGAAACCGTTTTCGCGGGCAAGCCTTGCCACCAGTTCGGCTATCACGATCTGGTTGCGCAAGTCGAGGCTCGCGAGCGGCTCATCGAGGAGCAGCATCTCCGGCTCACCGGCCAGCGCCTGGGCCAGTAAGAGCCGCTGTTGCTCCCCGCCGGAAAGTCGGCCGATGGGCCGATCGGCGTAGCCCAGCGCTTCCACGGATTCGATCGCTCGGATAACCCTGCGTTCCGACTCGGCGCTCGAACCCAGGGCAAAGCCCCAACGGTGACCGTCGACGCCGAGATGTACGAACTCTCTGCCGCGCAGCGCGACGTCGGCGTCGATGTTCCGCCGCTGGGGCACGTAGCCGATCGCGGGATTGCCTCGACGGGGGGGGCGGCCGAGAACCTGGAGTGCGCCCGCCGCGGGGCCGAGGAGACCGAGCAGCAGCCGGAAGAGGGTGGATTTTCCGCCGCCGTTGGGACCGAGAACGGCAACGAATTCGCCTCGCTGGACGGAGAAGGTCGCGTCCTGCCAGATCGGCCGGTCGCCATAGGCGGCGGCCACGCCCTCCGCAACCACCGCCGCCTTTGCGCCCGCGGGGTGGTTGGTCACTTGTGGCTCAAAGCAGAACGGATCGAAGTCAGCTGCGCGAGCTGCCAGTCCTGGAAGGAGGCCGACGCGGGCTGGATCGTTTCCGATATGCCGACCACGGGAATTCCGTTCCGCACGGCGAGCTGCTTGAGGTTCTCCGTGATCGGCGTGGAGGTTTGTGTGTTGTAGACGAGCAACTTGATGCTGCGCCGGCTGATCTGCTCCTGGAATTGCGCAACGGATTGCGCCGGGGGATCGTTGCCGTCAGAGATCGCCTGCATGAACGGCGAGGGAGAGACAAGATCGACGCCAAGGGCGAGCGCCAGGTAAACAAAGATGCTCTCGGTTGATCCCACCGGCGCGCCACCGTAAGTGGAGCGGACCGATGTGATGGCGTCATGGTACGGCTTGAGCGCGGAGCCGAACGCCTGGCGCTGTTGAGCGAAATAGGAGGAGTCTCCCGGATCAAGCAGCTGGTAATCGGCTGTGATCCGGTCGGCGATACTTCCGACCGAATCCGGCGCGTACCAGAAGTGCGGGTTGTCACCTGACCTCTTTTGAAGCAGGTCTGAGATCGTCAAAACCTTCCGGCTGCTGCTCGGGTTCCCTGAAAGCAATTTCCCGCCCCAGTCGTCGTAGCCGGCGCCATTGAGAATTACGTAGTCGGCGGTCGCAAAGGCTCGGGCGTCGGCGGAGCTGCTCTCGTAGACGTGAGGATCGGTGTTCGGGTTGGTGACGATGCTGGTCACCGCCACGCGGGAGCCGCCGAGTTGCGCTGCAATGCTGCCCCAGAAGTTCTCCCCCGCAATAACCTGGAGGGCGCCCCCCGATCCCCCAACAGTCGGAGGGGCGCCGCAGCCGGAGAGTCCCAGCAAGACGAGCGCAGCGCAACTGAAAAGGCCAGTCACCAGGCCGGCCCCACGGCTGATAATGGATGTCACTTGATACTCAGTACCGTATCATCCCGGGGGGCCGACCTTTTGTCGGCAAATAGGTCAAGATAGGGGCGACATGCCGTCGCACCTCGTTCGCCGGGTGGCATGGGGCCTTACCTGGCGCTGGTCACTCCTCTTCGCAAGCCTGATCACGCCGGCTCCAGCTCAGGCGATTCTGGCCATCGGTGGATTGCTCGCAGTCGGGCTTGTGACCATGGTCTGGCGTCGCCGCGACCTGCTCGGGACGGCCTGGCGGGTGCTGCTGGCCGTGACCGTGATCAACGCCGGCTTCTGGCTGGGTGGGGCCAGCCTGGTCCCGGCCATCACTGTGGCGCTCTTGATCACCGTGAGCGATCTCTGGTGGATAATCGCCGGAATCGCGCCTTCATCGCCGGTATCAACGGCCATGGAAGCTGCAGACGTGGTCGAGGCGCCCGTCGTCTACGAGCCCGTGCCTTACCAGTACCGGCCGGTTCCGTATGAGCCCGTGCCATACGCCAACTGGCAGCCGGTGGCCGAGCCCGTCCCCGACCGGCGGCGCCGGGCCAGCCGGGGCACCGGCGCCGGCCTCCGGGTGCTGGTTGGGGCCTGGATGCTGGTCGTCGTCCTCTCATTCGGGGCCTTTACGGTTGCCTCTCGGGCCGCCGCGGGCGTATCCGGCGCCATCAATTCAGTGACCGATCAGCTGGCACCGCTAACCGGCGCGGTACCGGCCGCCTCGAGTCCGCCCGCAGAGGCGCTCCGGCCAACACCAACCCCAACCCCCAGTGCCTCGGCGCCGGCGCCCTTCCTGATTCCCAAAGGAAACAACCAGCAGGTACAACCGCCGAGGATCGACACCTCGGGGCTGTGCCTCTCGCTGCCCGACGGTCGCTACGAGATCCGGCTGCCCGACGGCCAGGCGATTGTCGTAACCACGCGGCATCGCAGCGGCTGCCCGGATATCTCGTCGATCCTCAAGGCGCTACAGAACGCGGGCGGGCGAGACTCGAACTAGCCTTGCGCCAGGTCTGGCTCTAGGGCACCTGGATCGAACGTTTGGAGAGACCCATCCAGTAGCCCTCGATGATGCTGGGCAGCGCCTCACCGTTGGTATCTCCAGCGCCGAGCGTGACGAAGAGCGGAGCCAGGTGCTCGGTACGGGGATGGGCGAAGCGAACCGCGGGGGCCTTGTGCATGAAATCTTCCAACTCGTCGACATTGCCATTCTCCAGCGCTTCGTGAGCCCAGGCATCGAACTCGACCGACCATTCGGGAGGCTCGGCGTTGAAGCGAAAATCGCGGAGAAACGGCAGGCCGTGGGTCATGAAACCACTGCCGATGATAAGGACGCCCTGGTCCCTGAGCGGTTCCAGCCGCTTGCCGACTTCGAATAGACGCTCCGGGTCCAGTGTCGGCATGGATATCTGCAGCACCGGGACGTCCGCTTCCGGGTACATCACAGTTAGCGGCACGTAGGCGCCGTGGTCCAGTCCGCGCTGAGGTTCATCGGCGACATGCTGATCGGAGAGGAGCTTGCGAACCTGCGCCGCCAGCTCAGGCGCGCCTGGAGAGCGGTACTGGGCGCGGTAATAGCGCTCGGGAAATCCGCCGAAGTCGTAGACCAGCGGGGTGCCGGTCCGGGTGGCACCGATCGTCAGCGGAGCGTTCTCCCAGTGGGCGGACACGATTAGGATCGCGCTGGGGCGCGGCAGCGCCTTCGCCCAGGCGGCCAGTTGGGTCACCCAGAGTTCGTCGTCGACCAGCGGTGGCGCGCCATGGCCAATGTAAATTGCGGGCATGCGCCCGGCTTGCAGGCGGGCTCGCGCACGCTCAGCAACGACTGTCGCCTCGTCACGCTCCACCTCGGGTGGCGGAGTAGGCTGGGGGCCGGGTGGCTTCAGCTCCTCGTCCATCACTATCAATAGTAGGGCCGAACCGCGAGCGGTAGCCTAGTACGTATGTCGAAGACGAACCGCCAGGAGCTCCTCAAGAAATATGCCGAGGGTCCGGCTCTCGTGGCCTCGGCGGTATCCCGCCTGACCGATTTGCAGCTCGACTACCGACCAGCCGATGGAGGCTTCACCGCCCGTGAGGTGGTTCACCATACTGCCGACAGCGAGATGACGTCAGCGATCCGGCTCCGAAGACTGGTCGCCGAGGAGGATCCGCAGATCATCGGCTACGACCCGGACCTTTTCGCCGGCCGTCTCTACTATGCGAGCCGGCCGCTACAGCCATCGCTCGATGCGATCCGCGCGGCGCGGGAGTCGACGCTGTCAATCCTGTCTCAGCTGAATGAGTCGGAGTGGGAACGGGCAGGAACCCACAATGAGATGGGGGAATACTCGATCGATACCTGGCTGGAGATTTACGCCGCGCATTGCCATGACCACAGGGATCAGATCCGGCGGGCGGTTTCCGAGGCGGAGCGCCAGCAGTGAGCCGAGAAAGGGAGGAGCTCGCCCGGCAGGCTGCTCAGGTCCGTGCACTGCATCGCCCGGGCAACCCGCTTCTGCTGCCAAACGCATGGGACGCTGCCAGTGCACGGTTGGTAGCCGGCGCCGGGTTTCCCGTGATCGCGACCTCCAGCGGAGCCGTGGCCGACTCGCTCGGTTATGAGGACGATAACTCGATGCCCGCGCAGGAGGCCTTCGCGGCGGTCAGCAGGATCTCCGCGAACGTCAGCCTGCCGGTGACGGCGGACATGGAGGCGGGTTACGGCCTTTCGCCCGAGGACTTCGTCGACCGCCTGCTTGCCGCAGGTGCGGTCGGTTGCAACCTCGAGGACACGGACCACCGTGGCTCCGGGTTGGTAGATGCCGAGGGGCATGCGGCTCGCCTCGGGGCGGTGAAGGCGGCGGCCAAGAAGGCAGGGGTTGACATCGTGCTCAACGCCCGGGTTGACGTGCCGCTTCGGGGCAAGCCGGCTCCCGACCTGATTGCAGAGGCGATACGACGGGCCCGCCTTTACCGAGCGGCTGGTGCGGACTGCGTCTACCCGATCTTCCTCGACGACGAGAAGGCGATCGCAAATTTCGTCGAAGCCGTCGATTCTCCCGTCAATATCCTGCTTCTAAAGGGGGACCTCGGTGACGTCGCCCGAATCGGGGGGCTCGGAGCCGCCCGGGTGAGCATGGGAAGCGGTTTACGGTCAGTCGCGGATGAGGCAGTCAAGACGGCGCTCGCCCGCTTGCGGCTAGCCAACTGACTTCATCGCCACCAGGGGGTTCGCGCGGCAGCCGCCGCCCTGCTAACGGGTTCGGCCAGATCTTCTTCGAGGCGCGCCAGGTTCTGTATCCACTCACTCGCCATGACCACGGCCATCGCACCGCGGCCCGCCCGCTCGTTCGACCGCCAGCCTTCCAGGCATTGCAACGCGGCGCCGCGCAGGATATCTACCGAGACTCTGCCCGGGTCCTCTTCCTGATTCTTGAGGACCAGTTCGTCGCTGTAATGCCGCATTTGCGCCAATAGGACGCGCACCTGGCCGTTGAGCTGCTGCGCTCCATCCGGGCACGAGCCGGCCTGGTAACCGGACCGGCTCCCTATGACGTCGAGCAGGTCGGCGGCAAGCATTGCCTGGGTGCCGGCAGAAAGCAGGAAGCCGGCCGTTTCCGGATCGAGTGGCGAGGCCGATTTCTCATTCAGGAAGGCGTCGAAGGCCTCGCCGGCACGGTTCCGAGCCTGGATCGCCCGGCTGCGGACGGGGGCAAGACCACCGGCGCGCTCGAATCCAAGCACCCGGTCGAAGGCCATCTCAAGGTAATGCCCAACGGTTACGTAGAAAGAGGCGATGCTGCGCCCCAACTCGCGTCGGACGCCCCGCGGCCAGAGGAGCAGGCCAACCACAACGCTGATGGCTGCGCCCACCGCGATGTCCTCGATGCGGACCAGCCCCACCTGCCAGCCGCTTGGCGAGATCAAGTTGAAGATGACGATCAGGTTGATGGTGAAGGCCGCCTGGCTGGCGACGAAACCAACCGCTGTGGCTGCGTAAGCGGCGGTGAAGACCGCGATCGGGAGGGCTACCCACATGATGGCGGGGTGATTTCCGGCAACGGCCGCAAATATGCCCCCGATGGCAACCCCGATCACGTTGCCGGCCAGCGCCTGCAGGGTCGTGCGTCCGGTTCCGAGCGCACTCGATCTGAGTACTTGCAGTGTGCCGAGCACCACCCAGAAGGCATGTGAGAGCCCTAGCATGCGCGCGATTATCACCGCGATCGCCAGACCGATCGCCACCCGCAAGCTGTTCTGCATCACGGTCGAGGTCGGTTCGAGATGCGAGGAGATGGTGCGCTTGATCCTGACCGTGACGCCGGTGATGCCGCCCAGTCGGGGAGCCGAGACGGGAAGGCTGGGATCGATCTCCGGGTCGCCTCCGGCCGCAATCACCGCGTTAGTGGCGACCGCAATCGTCAGGTAGCCGACGACGCGAAGCGTGTGATCGACGTCAAGGCCTGCGAGCACCTGATCGCTCGGGCGGCCCGCTTGCAACTCCCGTTGTGCCCACTGGTCGAGGGCGGTGCGATGGCGGTCGCGTGCATCCTCCAGCGCCCTGATATCCGGTGGGGACCCGCCCGTCAGGGCTTCGCCGCTGGCTCGAAGCGCCGCCACGACTCTGGCCGCAAGCCTGTCACCCTCCGGTAGTGCTGGCCGGTTGGCGGAATTGGACTGTTGGAATGGGCGCTCGATGATGTCGACGATTCGCTGCAGCTCGATCAGCAGCTCAACGAAAGCGCGATCACGGCGTGTCGGGCCAGCGGGGCGTTTGCTTGTCGCTGCGTAGTCCCTGCGCGCGGCCTGCTCCGCGTCACGGGCGTTACGGACGCCGGCCCCGTCGACCACGTTGCTCGTCGATCGCATCTTCTCCACCAGGTCGGCGACCGCGCGTGCCGCTTCGGCCGCCCGCTTGCGGAGGGTCACCTGCTCGAAGCGCGGCCAGAGTAAGGTCCCCGCGAGCGTCGACACGATCCCTGCCAGAGCCCAGCCCCCAACCCTAGCGGGCACCGCCGAGGGCGCCGCGGGAATCGAGACCGCCAGCACGTAGGACAGCAGCATGCCGGTTTGCGCCGCCGCCACATACCCCCCGAACACCCGGCTGAAGGCGATCACGAAACCGAGCACGAGCATGCCAGCAGCGGCCACGACCGTGATGGAGGAGAAGATCGTGCCGACCGCCACGAGAATCGCACCAACCAGGGTCGCGGCGAGATAGGCGAGGGCGCGAGGCGGTCTGAGGCCGCCGAAGTCGGACATCACAAGCAGGGCGAAGCATCCGAAGACGACGAAGATGACGGCCTGCGACTCGCGCAGAACCAGCACGCTGAAACCGAAGGTCAGTGGAATGACGAGAGCGGCGCGAGCGGCACGCCGCAGCGCCGCAAAGCCGGGGTCCGCCGGCGCCTTTACTCTGAAGGGCGGTTTCCGGGCCGGTGCCTCTGTCGCCGCGGTGACGGTGTCAACCCTGCTCATGACGTGGCCTCCGTCTCAGTTAAGACGATAAATTCCTCTCGCGTTGGCGGCCAACACCATGCGGCCCGCTGAGACGGCGGCGTCGTGAGTCAGGATCCGGCGCTCGACCAGTTCGCCGAATGCGTCGGCGAGCGCCTCGCGATGCAGGCGGGCGGCGACGAGATAAACCTCCGGCAGCCGGGTCGCGTCGCTGGCATAGAGAAGTTTGCTCCATGGGCATAGCCCGAGTGCCTCGGCGACCGCCCGGCTGCCCTCAAGAGCGGCCATCGGGATCGCCAGTGATAGGTCCATGAAGACACCCGGAAAGACGGAACAGAGGTAGGCAGCCTCACGGTGAAACGGATAACAGTGAAGCAGCACGACTCGCAGCCCCGCGTAGGCAGGGTCCACGAAGAGAGGTCGCAGCCCGAGTGGCGATGCTTCGGCCAGATCCTCGTCGGGGTCGCCGAAGCCGCAGTGAACCTGGAGAGGGACATCGAGCGAGCGGCACTCCTGCGCCGCCTCGAAGAGGAGGGCGTGGCATAGATTATCCCCGGTCAGTCGTGGCTTCTCGGTCTGCGCGATCGTGCGCAGACGGGAGAACGCGATGGCCAGGAAGTCGTCGTCGACCGGGCGCAACCAGAGGCTGGCGCGGTAGGCGCAGATGGTCTTAACGCCTACGGCCCCCTGTGCGACAGCCTCGCGCAAGGCGGTCCGAACCCGGGCCAGCCACTCACCTGCGCTGGCGGAGTCGCCTACCAATCCCTCCGCCAGTGTTTCCAGCCGGACGATCTCGCGCTGAGGCACGCCGGTGGCGGTGGCGTGCTGATCTAACGAGAAGCCATCCCCGCCGGTAAAGCCGCTGTCGAGCAACAACATACCGGTGCGGCTACGCTCCAGCAGGCGCCGGGCGTACGCGACCGGTTCCGTCGCGTTGCGCGCGGCAAGAATTGCATCCTCCTCGGGCTCACAACCGAGCTCATCAGCAATGTATCGAAGT
>DASWQQ010000141.1:0-3503 GCA_036403615.1 Candidatus Dormiibacterota bacterium
CGCGATCACCCGCTCGATGCCACGGTGCCGGGCGATGCGGACGGCGGCCTGGCCGATTGGCCCGAGTCCGAAGATAGCAAGCGTGCCGCTCTCGGGCACGTGGGCGTACTCAACCGCCTGCCATGCCGTGGGCAGCACGTCGGCGAGCAGCACGAGTCGCGCGTCGGGCGCGCCATTATGAATCTTGATCGGCCCGAACTGAGCCTGGGGCACACGAAGCAGCTCGGCCTGACCCCCGGGTATCCCGCCGTAGAGATGGGTGTAGCCGAAGAGGCTGCCGCCCTTGCGCCACTGGCGGTTCTGGGTCGTCTCACACTGGGAGTAGAGGCCGGCCTCGCACATGAAGCAGTGGCCGCAGCTGATGTTGAAGGGGATGACGACGCGGTCGCCGGGTGAGATATGCCGCACCTCCGACCCTACCTCCTCGACGATGCCCATCGGCTCGTGGCCGAGGATGTCGCCGCGCTTCATACCCGGGACGACCTTGTCGTAGAGGTGAAGGTCAGATCCGCAGATGGCGGTCGCCGTGACCCGGATGATGGCATCGGTCTCGTCCTGGATCACCGGATCAGGCACCTTCTCGACTTTGATCTTGTTGCGATGCTTGAACACGACGGCCTTCACGGCAAATCCTCCTGGAAAAACGATGACATGCAAGGCATCCTAGGGGATGATGTGACATCGGCGCTGTAACGCGCTCGGGGAGCTGATCGGTTTGACACTTTCGCCCTTCCGGACGAGAATGGCGAGCGCCAGTGAAGAACCTCAAGAAAAGCTTTTTGCCTGCCCTTTTGCTGGCGGCCGCGGGCATGGCCCTCTTTAGCAACCAGCTCGGGGCGCTCGCCTATACCAGCGGCTCTACCGGGTATGACATCAGTTATCCCCAGTGCGGCGGAGCCTACCCGACCGGCGCTTTCGGGATCATCGGCGTCGACGCCGGTTACCCCTTCGCCCATTACAACCCCTGCCTTAACGACCAGGTGGGCCGCACGCCCAACGCTGGGCTCTACCTGAACACGGGATACGATCCCATCTACACGCAGGTTGATGGCAAGCACAGCACCGCCGAGTGCGTGACGCAGTCGGCCTCGGTGGCTGGAAACGCCGCCCAGCGGGCGGCCTGGGGAGCTGGCTGCAGTGAGGCCAGCCGGTCGATCGCCTACGCAACCTCCCAGGGGGTCACAAACCCGAGCAGCTGGTGGCTCGACGTCGAGACCGCGAACAGCTGGTCATCCACTGACCTGACGCTGAACCAGTACACGCTGCAGGGCGTCGTCGACACTCTGCTACGCCAGTCACCGGCGGCGGTTGGTATCTACTCGACGCGGTATCAGTGGAAGACGATCACGGGCGGCCTGCCGATCTCCGGTGCGGTCGCCGACTGGGTTGCCACCGGCGCCTCGACAGCGAAGCGTGCCAGGTCCTATTGCGACGCCGGGTTCACGGGGGCAAAGGTCTGGTTCGTCCAGTACCTCCGCTCGGGCTTCGACACCAACTACGCCTGCTGATCAGAGGTTGACCACGCGCAGCGCGAATTGATCGTGCAGGCGCGCCGCGATCAGGGAGCGATGACAGGCCCGCGCATCACGCTCGACACAGAGCAGGGCGGACGTTCGCTCAACGGGTAGGGATTCCAGGATGTCTTGCAGGTCGACGCGGTCGAGGATCTCGGCCAGGTACCGACGGCGGTATTCCTCGGCCAGCTCGACACGGGATCGCTTGCCGACGCCGAGCCGGTCGTCTTCCCGGTACTGGAGCTGACGCAGCTCGGTCGTCGGCGCAAGCTCAGGGCGGTGCTGGTATGCAATCCCCGCATTCCTGAGCGCTCCCTGCAGCCGAAGCGAGTTGGCCCATGCGTACTGCGGCCCGCGCACCCCGCGCCGCTGGCGCACGTCGAGGATCATTTCAACCTTGTGGCGCCGCAGCTTGCCGAGGAAGTCGTCGAGGCTTGAGTCGTAGACGCCGATGGTGGCGATGGCGCCCACCGGGGTGGGGTTAGCTGACGCTGACGACGGTGGCCTTTCGCTCTCCGCCGGGAGTCTTGAAGGTCACCGTGTCGCCGGCCTTTCGATCGACGAGGGCGCTCCCCATCGGGGATGCGATCGACATCAGGCCGCGGGCCATGTTGCCCTCGGTCGGCCCCACGATCTCGTAGCTCGACTCGCCGAACTCGTCGCGGACGACGACCTTGGAACCGATCTGCACCACGCCCCGGGCGCCGGATTCCACGACCTGCGCCCGGCGGAGAGTCGCCTCCACCGTCTGGATCCGGCCGTCGAGCATGCCCAGGTGCTGGCGGGCATCGTGGTAGGCGAAGTTCTCGCTGAGGTCGCCCTGGGAACGAGCAGCTGACACCTCCTCGACCAGCCCCGGACGGCGCGCGCGCAATTCGGCCAGCTCGGTCTTGAGAGCGTCGAAGCCTGCCTGGGTCATCGGGATGGGTGCGCCGCGCTCATCGGCCATGGAGGCAGTTTACGGCTCAGTCGTGGGGGGACGGGATGCCGTAGCGTAGCCTTTCTACCGCTCAGCTCGTTTCCCTCAGGCGAACCTGCTGGCTACTCACAGTCCTCTTACACAAAACCATGCATGATGCTGACGTCCCGATGTTCCAGGCTCGATCTGCAAGCCGGCTGCGCGCCTCCCGTTTGCATCCTGTGCGCCTGGCGGTTCTAACCATCGTGGCGCTGGCGCTCTCGGCCCTCGCCGGCGCGGTCGCTTACTTCTATCCAGTTTTCTCAGCGGGCGTCGGCCAGACGAGCCAGGTGGTGGCTATTCCAGCCAGCAACGGTGGGCCGAGCGCAGCACCCGCCGCCGTTCCTGCCGGCGCTCCATTCACCGTCCTGCTGCTGGGCTCCGATGACGATTCGAAGTTCAATGCCGACCATGTCCTCACCCAGTCGATGATCCTGGTCCGGGTCAACCCCGGCTCGCGGGCGGTAACGATGCTATCGATCCCACGCGATCTCTGGGTACCACTCTCCACCGGGGGCTCGGGAAAGATCGACGGCGCCTACTCCTATGGTGGCGCCAGCGCTGCGATCGCCACCGTCGAGCGGAATTTCCACGTCCATGTCGACGACTATGCCTGGGTCGGGCTCAAGGGGCTGATCCGCATGATCGACCAGCTAGGCGGTGTCGACGTGGTGGTCACCAACCCGGTGCTGGACGACTTTTACCCGAACGATATCGACGTCACCTACCTCTACGGCTACACGCGTGTCGGCTTGTTGCCTGGTCCGCAGCACCTCGATGGCAGCCGTGCCCTGCAGTACGTCCGGTCGCGGCACGATGACATCCAGGGAGACTTCGGTCGCTCCCAACGCCAGCAGCAGGTGCTGCTGGCTATGAAGGCCAAGACCGCAAGCCTCAACGCGGCCAACCTGCCCGATATCGTCAACGCCCTCAAAGGGGAGTTCAAGACGAGCATGGGCCTGGGCAAACTTCGCAGCCTGCTGGGGATCGCGGGTGGCTTCGACACCTCCAGCGTCAAGCAGATCGTGCTC
>DASWQQ010000142.1:0-1977 GCA_036403615.1 Candidatus Dormiibacterota bacterium
ACGCGCCCCCAGCATTTTGGCGATCTGCAGAGCGGCGATTGCCACGCCGCCACCGATACCAAGGATGAGCACCGTCTCACCGGCTTGAAGCCGAGCTTTGCTCACGACCATGCGCCAGGCGGTCAGGAATACGAGCGGGAAGGCGGCGGCCTCTTCGAAGCTCAGGTGCTCTGGGACGGGTCTCAAATTGACCTCGGGCACCACCACCGCCTGGGCAAAGGTCCCGGCCCGGTTCTCGCCCAGTAACTGCCAGCGGTCGCAGAGGCTGTTCTCGCCGCGCCGGCAGAGGTCGCAGACGCCGTCGCTGATCCCGGGGTCGAAAAAAACGCGGGTCCCGGCTGGATAGCGGCCTGCCTCCTCGCCATTGCCCGCGACCACCCCGGCGCCGTCGGCCCCACCGATGTGGGGGAGCGCAATTCCCGGAATGCCGTTGCGGACGAAGAGGTCCAGGTGGTTCAAGGCCGCCGCCCGCAGGAAGACCAGGGTCTCGCCCCGACCGGGAGCCGGCAAGGGCGCCTCCTCGTAGCGAAGGACCTCGGGCCCGCCGTGTTGATGGAAGCGAATCGCTTTGATTAGGGAATTATCGGTGCCCGGCGGAAAGGAGCCGGGGCCATCCCTCCGTGTGCTTGCGCAGGGAAGTCACAAAGAGTGACGTTACAGTCGCGAAACCTGTAAGCCGGAACCTCCAGAGCGTCCAAAAATATGACCTATAATCCTGCCCACGTGTCAGCCGACCCCGAGATTCAACTACTCAATCGACTAGGGGGTCTCTTCAGCGCTTCGCTGTCCCTTAAGGAAAACATCGAAGCCATGCTGCGGGCCACCTCACAGATGGTCCAATTCGATAATGCCACCGTCTTTCTCCTCAACGAGGGCAGCAAGGAGCTGACCGCCTGCGCCACCTTTCCGCATCGGGACGAGGTCCCCCACATCGCCCGCTTCGTAATGGGGGAGGGGATCCTCGGCTACGCCGTCGAGCAGCTGGAAACGCTCAACATCACTGACGCCACCCTCGACCCCCGCTTCAAGATGCTCGACCAGAGCCGCTCGCCGCGCTCGCTGATGGTGCAACCCCTGGCCACGCCGCAGCGGGTGGTCGGTGCCATGACGATCTCACGGGAGCGCGTCGACCCCTTCACCGAGCTCGACGCGGCGATCCTCAAGGTGATCGTCAACCAGGCCTCGATCGCGATCGAGAATGGCCGACTCTACGAGCAGCTCCAGGACCACGCCGGTGAGCTCGAGATCGCCAACGCCCAGATTGCCGAGGTCAGCCGGCTGAAATCCGAATTCCTGGCCAACATGTCGCACGAGCTCCGGACGCCGCTGAACGCAATCCTCGGATTCAGCGAACTTCTGCGCGACGACCTCGCCGGCAAGATCTCGGAGAAGCAGCGCTTCGATTGCCTGGACAACATTCACAACAGCGGTCGCCACCTGCTTTCACTGATCAACGACATCCTCGATCTGACCAAGATCGAGGCTGGTCGGATGGACCTGGTTTACGAGGAGTTCGGCGTCGACTCCGCCGTCAGAGAGGTGCTCAACGTCGTCCGCTCTCTGGCAATGAAGAAGGAGATCGATATCTCCTCCACGATCGAGCCCGAGGCAGCCTTGCTGGTCGCCGACAAGAACAAGTTCAAGCAGGTGCTCTACAACCTGCTCTCGAATGCGATCAAGTTCACCCCGCCCGATGGCCAGGTCGCCGTCAAGGCAAGCGCGTCGGCAGGCAACCTCCTGGTCACCGTCAAGGACAGCGGCATCGGGATCCAAAAGGAGCTACAGCACAAGATCTTCGGCGCCTTCTACCAGGTGCAGAGCGCCAGCAACCGTGAGTACCCGGGAACCGGCCTCGGACTCGCCCTGACCAAGAAGCTCGTGGAGCTACACGGCGGCATGATCGATTTCGACAGCCAGGCCGGCGAGGGCACGACCTTCAGGGTCGAGTTGCCGCTCCGGCCTGGGCCGAGCAAGCGG
>DASWQQ010000143.1:0-1522 GCA_036403615.1 Candidatus Dormiibacterota bacterium
CTACGAAATCGACATCGAGAAAGTGCTGCGTGCCTGCGCCAAGCATGACGTCGTTGTCGAGATCAACGCTCATCCATGGCGGCTCGATCTGGATTGGCGCTGGCACCAGGCCGCCCTTGAGTTCGGCTGCATGCTCAGCATTAATCCGGACGCGCACTCGATCCCCGAGCTCGACCACATGCACTGGGGCGTCGCGATGGCGCGCAAGGGCGGTGTCCCCGCCGACCGCGTCCTCAACGCGATGCCTCTTTCGGAAATTACGCGATACCTCCGTCAGAAGCGGCGCTCGCTCGCCCGGGCGGCCTGATGTCGCAGCAGGACGCGCTCTCATTGGAGGGCACTGTGGTCGCGGTCGCCGCCGATGGCGGTCACCGCTTCAGCAAGCCCACTCGGGATCGGATCGTGCTGTTGGAAGGCCATGGCGTCGAAGGCGACGCACACGCAGGTCCATTTGTCCGACACCGTTATCTGGCCCGCCGCCGGCCCCGCGCACCCAATCTCCGACAGGTCCACCTGATCCCGTCCGAGCTCTTTAGATCCCTCTCGGAAGTGGGCTTCGAGGTCGCAGCGGGTGACCTGGGCGAGAATATCACGACAACCGGCCTGGACCTCGAGCGGATGCCGCTCGGGACGCTGATTGAGCTCGGACCCATGGCGATGATCGAGCTGACCGGCCTCCGGACGCCGTGTGTCCTCATCGACCGTTTCCAGGCGGGCTTGAAACGGCAGGTGCTCTCGTCGGATGAAACGGGCCCTCCATTCAAATGTGGGGTGCTGGGCGTGGTACGGTCCGGCGGACCGGTCGCGGCCGGCGACGCCGCGCGGGTTCGGCTACCGTCGTCCCGGTTTCGCGCCTTGCCGGCTCTGTAATAGCCCGGTGAACAACTCGGCTAACTCCTGGCCGAATCGAGATGCAGCCGTCACCGGCTGGCACTTTTCAGACCGACGTTGTCCGTTCGTGAGGGGTAGAAAGGACATTCCGCACCCTTGCTGCGACGTCGGAGTCTGACCCAAAGCCGCCGTTAACGAAAGAGCGGAGCGTATCCGCTCCGCCCAATCTTCATGTTGCCGAACAAGCGTTCGGCGTTAACCACGGCTAACGGCTCCGGTCTGAGCACGAAGTTTCTTAAATTTTGCTGGGTACTTCTTCCAGGCATGGTGACCTGGGGAAAGACATGAGTAAGCGGTCCAAACGTGGAAAGGCGGAGGCGCTCGCACCGCCAATGGCCGCGAGAGTTGCAATTGGCGTCGTGGCCGTCGCCGCATTGGGATACGGTTTGCTGTCTCGCCCGGGGAGCGTGCAACCGGTACGGAAGCCGTCCGCGACCCAGGCCCAGTCGTCGTCAACCCCGGTTTATGTGGCACCTCCGGTTCATGCATCAGCTCCGAGTCCGGCCCCTCTGGTCGAACCACCAGAGGCTGCTGAGGGTCCCGGAGCGCTTGTGCGGCAAGTGGTTGACTATGCCAGCCGCCAGACTCCCGGCACCGTGATCATCGATACCGGGAACACATTCCTTTACTT
>DASWQQ010000144.1:0-2944 GCA_036403615.1 Candidatus Dormiibacterota bacterium
GTGTTCGGCACCTGGCTGGAAGCGGGCCGGGTGCCGTGCGAGGGTTGACATGGTTTGCCTGGTAGCCGTCAGCCGCGAAGGAGACGTACCCCCATGAGTGATCTCGTCGTCGGCGACGGGACCACCAGCGGAGTTCCAGACGGTGCTGCCGCAAGTGTCATAGCAAGTGGTCCGTAGTAGCTGGTTAGTGAACAACCCGCTGGATCACAATTTGAAGTTCAAGGGTCGGTCGGGCTGGCTGGGAGCTCTTGCTTCACGCGCAAGAGGTCGCTGGTTCGAAACCAGCGCCGCCCACCAAGCTCAAACCGGATCGTCCGGGTGAGCTGCCACGGCTCCATCCTACCCCCGGTGGACCGCAGCGGGCGGCCGGCCGGCGCCCTATGAGACCGGCTGGAAGGACACGGTGGTCGTCGGCTTCGACGAGACGGTGCTCGTGATCGCACGCTTCGGTCGCTTCAGCGGTAAGTACGTCCTCCACTGCCACAATGGTCCGATTCAAGAGCTGAGCCGGGCCGACAACGCGGCCGGCCAGGCGGCGCAACTCCGTGGCTGGCGGGGTGCCGTGCTGGGCCGAGATCGCTATGGCGTCGTCCTGACCCTGATTCTCGGCTCGATCATCCTCACCGCGCTTACGGGAGACGTCGGGTTCGGCCGCAGGCTGGCCTGGACGTCGCTCCTGGCCGTCTCGCTGATCTTCACGCTCTGGACTTCGCGCGCTCCCGCGCCTGTTCTCATTGTCACGCTGGCGCTCACCGTCGTGAGCCTGGGGGTCTCGGTGGGAAGCGGAATGCTGATCCCGGAGTCGATGCACCGGACGGCCAACTACGGCATTGCCACCGTGCTGGTGAGCGTGACAGCTGTCGTGGTGGCCAGGCGGCTGGTACAGCATCCGACGGTCAACGCCGACACGATCGCGGGGGCGGTATGCGTCTACCTGTTGCTCGGGGAGTTCTTCGCAATGATGTTCGGGCTTCTCGCCACGCTGGAGTCGGGCAGCTTCTTCCGGTCCACGAGTAACCCGACGACGCTGGATTACGTGTACTTCAGCTACTCCACACTGGCCACCGTCGGATACGGCGACTTGGTGGCGGCGACCAGCCTGGGCAGGATGCTGGCGGTGTCGGAGGCGCTCATGGGGCAGATCTACCTGGTCACCGTGTTGGCCCTCATTGTCGGCCATGTCGGGCGCCCAACTCGGCGCCGAGCTGACCTGGGCGAAAGAGAGTAGGCGGCGTCATGCGGTCGTCGCCGCTCTCGAGCGAGTCTTGGGTCAGGACCTCGTGGTTCAGGCCGTTGCCCCCGGCACCGCCACGTCAATGCCCACGCCGGAGGATGAGCCCCCTCGATGCGACCAGGTGGGGAGGAGGCGCTGATCGCGAGGGGCCAGGGAGCGTCCGTGTGCCCCATTCGGGAGAACGTCCCGTCCTCTTATGATTAGATGCCTCGGGCAGTCTGCTCGGAGCAAGGCTCGGCCCCGTCGTCTAGTGGACCAGGACGCAGCCCTCTCAAGGCTGAGATCGCGGGTTCGAATCCCGCCGGGGCTACTCGTACATTTGTTCAGGTCGAGACTCATCTCGATGTCGCTCATCGAGCGTGGCCGAAGTACATCAGCTCCCAGATCGCGTCGTCTCTGAACTCTTCGACACGGTCCCCATGTCGGTACCGCTCGACGCGGACCTGACCCGTGAAACGAAGGTAGGCGCCGTCGAACCGGGCCAGCCTGGCGAGCGCCCGCTTCGGGCCGTGGATGCCCTCGATCATTCGGCTTCGCGACAGGTCCTTCTCGCGGATGAACGTGACCACGTATCGGTCGTCTTCAGCCTCGTATGTGTAGCGCGTGAGGTTTGCGACCGGCTTGCCCGTGAGGTCGTCGATGTAGACGTCTTCGGCGTCGAATCGAACGGCGTGGGAGTCGTCGGCCACGACGGCGCCATCCCTGGCCAGCATGAAGATGGGGAGCTCCTCGTAGCCGTACTTCTCGTGGGAGGTGATCAGGGATGCGATCACCGAGTAGGGGCCGGCCTTGCCCCGCGCCCAGTACCAATCGTGGACGATCGTGGGCAAGCCGACGTTGCCCCAGTTGTGGTCGTGGTAGCCGATGCCACCAGCTGTGTGGACGACCCCCTCGATGCTGTAGCGCGCGGTCACCTTGCCCTGAGGCACGGACGGCAACCAGGCGAATTCATGGTCGCGCTCCGCTCCGTAGAGCATGTAGCCGGTCTCGGGGCGCCAGGGCCCGACGTCGCCGACCAGGGTGACATCGACGTCGATCTCCTCCAGCGTGGCCGTGATGCGGTATGTGTGCAGATCGCCGGTGAACCGGTTGCCCGCGATGCGCACGTCGGCGTGATCCGTGGCCGCCGACCACGAGTCGGCGGGAAACGTGACGAGCTTCTCGAAGCTGCGGCCGTCGGGTAGATCAAGGTTGAGCCGGATCAGCGGCTCCAGCGGCTTCTGCGGGGCCGCCAGGTCCTTGTTCAAGAACACCACGACCAGCTTCGCCCCGTCGTCGAGGTGCCCGTCGAAGTACCACCATTCGTACGTGCCGCGGCGATTGTCGGTACGGGCGCCGTCCTCCCATGGCTGCACCGACCCGCGGTGGACCCCAAGCCGCCGGTAGTCCGCCTCATCCGCCGCCATGACCGCCATCGGCATCGCCTGACGTGCCATATTGCTGCCTCCCAAAACTTGACGACTGTCAGATACCATATGCGGATGATGGCAGGAAATCTGACAAGTGTCAAGCAAGCCGGGACGGGAGGCTGATGGCGTCACCCCGAGGGCGCAGGGTTGGGCGACCCGCAGCCGCCAGCACCGACGTTCCTCCCGACGACGTGATCCTCGCCAAGGGGCTTCAGGCGTTCGGCGAGCTCGGCTACGACGGGGCGTCGGTACGTGAGCTGGCACGCTGGATCGGCGTCAGCCACAACTTCATCAACGACCG
>DASWQQ010000145.1:0-16496 GCA_036403615.1 Candidatus Dormiibacterota bacterium
CCACCCGAACGTCGGCTCCCGGATCGGCTTTCTTGGCCAGCAGCGCGAAGTACAGGCCGGCCGGGCCGCCACCGAGGACGGCGTATCTCACGAGAAGCTTCGCACCACCTCGGCCAGCCGGTCGATCTGGTCGATGCCGGAGACGGTCGGAAACAGAACGAGCTCATCGC
Source organism: Candidatus Dormiibacterota bacterium (assembly GCA_036403615.1). Classification (GTDB taxonomy): domain Bacteria; phylum Chloroflexota; class Dormibacteria; order CF-121; family CF-121; genus JALYYC01. Next base: position 171 of record DASWQQ010000145.1, read on the forward strand.
ATCCCACGTCCTGGTAGCCACGGACGAAGTCCACGATCGTGCCTGGTGTGGTCAGGTTGCCCGCGGCGATCTTGTCCGCGAAAGGGCCGGTAAACGAGTAATAGTCACGTAGGTACTGGGCGCCGGCGTCCGTCGCGTGTTCTCCGAGCGCGAAATAGCCCATGCCCCACAGGGCCGGCTTGCCCGGGCGGCCGAGGTCGCGCCAGGCGGCCTGTGCTTTCGCAGCCGCGGTGGCGAAGGCACGAGCCGGCCCACCGCCGTGCATGTAGCCATCGGCGTAGCGGGCCATGCGCGCCAGGGCCTCGCCGCTTGACCCTCCCACGAGCAGCCCCGGCGCGTTGACAGTCGTGGGGCCTATGGTGCTCTGCTCCCAGATCTCGCGGATCGCCGCGAGCTGCTCCGTGAAGCGGCGCCCTCGTCCACGCGGATCGACCCCGGCCGCCATGTAATCCTGTTCTCGCGCACCGACCGCCAGGCCAAGCGTCAAGCGGCCACTGGACATTGCATTGACCGTCGCCGCCTGCTTCGCCAGTACGGCCGTGTTCCGCAGCGGCGCGATAACGATCATGGTTGCCAGCCGGATACGGGTGGTGACGGCTGCCGCCCCCGCCAACGCCGTCAACGGCTCGAAGTTCTGGTAGGCAAGCCGGTCCACGACGCCAAGACTCGAAAACGATGCGGCATCAGCGCGACGGGCCCACTCAAAAATCAGCTCGCCGGTGCTGCCGCGGGTCGACGTTGGCAGCCCGACGCCAATTCTCACTTCGTCGCAGATGATAAGTTTTCGCCGATGGGCTCGTTTCGCGGGTCGGCCACACCGGTCCCTGCCTCGAAGCATTTTGCGTTCAGCCTGGACGCAGGCGTCGCAACAGTCCGATTCACCAGGCCTGACAAGCTCAATGCGCTGACGTTTGAGATTTACGCCGACCTGCGCGACGTGCTGGGCGAGCTTGGCCAGCGGGACGACGTCAAAGTACTCGTGATCACCGGAACCGGACGTGGCTTCTGCTCCGGTGGCGACGTGGAGAAGATCATCGGCGCGCTGCAGTCGATGGACCCGCGTGATCTGCTCAGCTTCACGCGAATGACAGGTACGGTCACCCAGCGCCTGCGTGAAGCGCCCTTTCCGGTCATTGCTGCGGTGAACGGCGTAGCGGCCGGCGCCGGCGCGGTGATTGCGCTCGCCGCGGACTTGCGAATCATGGCCAGGTCGGCCAGCTTCAGTTTCCTGTTTACAAAAGTGGGCCTCTCCGGCGGCGACATGGGCTCGGCTTACTTGCTACCCCGTCTCATCGGCCTCGGTCGAGCGACGGAGTTGTTATTGCTCGGCGATCGAGTCGACGCCAACAGATCACTGGCGCTGGGGCTGGCAAGCGAGGTTGTCGATGACGCCGAGCTGAGCGCACGCGCGGAGCAGCTGGCCCGGCGCTTCGCCGAGGGTCCGGCACTGGCCTATGCGGCAACTAAGATTCTCATCGCGCGCGAGCAGGACATGAATCTCAGCGCCGCCCTGGAGCTGGACACGATGACCCAGGCACTCCTGATGAAGTCGGCTGACCATGCCGAGTTCTATGCGGCTTTCCGGGAGGGCCGCGAGGCACGATGGACAGGTCGCTAGACTCGCCCCATCAGCTGATTAATCCCGACGGCCTGGCGCCACCGTCAGGGTTTTCACATGCCGTCGTGGCCCAGCCAGGACGGACCGTCTACCTGGCAGGCCAGACGGCCCAGGCCTCGGACGGTCGGATCGCGGGAAAGACGATGCCCGAACAGTTCTCCCAGGCGGCGGCCAATGTTGTTACCGCGCTTGAGGCAGCCGGCGCCCATGTGCAGGACCTGGTCAGCATGCAGATCTTCGTAACCAGCATCGATGAGTATCGACAGGCAAGTCGCGAAATTGGCGCCGAATACAGGAAGTACTTCGGACGCCACTATCCGGCGATGGCACTACTCGAGGTGAATCGACTCTTCGACCCCGCGGCCAAAATCGAAATCATGTGCATCGCAGTAACAGCCTGACAAGCAGGTCCCGATCGACGTAAGCCTGTAAAGGGCCAGGTTCTCAGGCGGAGCGTGCGTGCGGCGCCACTGGTTTGCTCAATGTCCACAGTCCGTTCCCATTCCCGCCTAATGCCCAGCCCTGTTCGTGAACCATCTTGTGATGCCGCCGGCACAACAGGGCCAGATTCGAAATCTTGGTTTCACCACCATCCACCCAGTGCCGCAGATGATGCGCGTCGGTCCATTTGGGCGGCCGGCCGCAACCAGGAGCCACGCAGCCGTGGTCGCGGAAAGCCAGCGCCCTCCGCGTCGCCGGTGGAATGGTCCGCACTGCGCGGCTGATCTCGGCCTCGAGTTCGCCCTTGCCGGTGATCCGAGTCAGGGCGGCATCGCATGCCAGCCGCCGCACTGTTTCTGCGGGCACTGAGCCGCCCCACTCCAGCTCGCCGGCTCCAGCCCCCGGTGTTCCTGCCAGCGTCTCGACGCTGGTCCTGATCACCAGCTGCGGCCTGGGTCCGGAGCCGTCGCCTGACCCGCCGGATCGACTCTGGGCCAGCTCAACCAGCGCATCCGCCCGCCGTTGGCCCATGCTCCGACGGTCGTCCTTTGCCGACGGGCCCAGCAGTGCGTTGAGCGCCGTAGTTATGACCGCTCCGCCCTCGGCATCGAGAAATCCGTCGAGGTGGACCAACCCATTGAGGGGCTCACCAATGTGGAAATAGCGACGCTCGAAAGCGTGGTTGGCCTCGGCCAGGGCTCCCGCGGCGTCCACGCGGTGCTCGAAGTCCTTGAGCACGCCGGTGAACTGGCCCGGGTCCATCCTACCGGCGGCCTGGAGCAGGTTCGACTCGGCCTTCCGCACGGCCACGGCGCCAACGTGCTCCGCGGTCCGCGCCATGAAGCAAACATGCTGATATCCGAGATTGCCGCTGGCAAAGGCCGTCTGTGTCTGCGGCAGCTCTTCCAGCTGGCGGCTGATAGTCACCCGCTCGGCGGCGGCCGAGCCGGAGAGCTTGCACTTCCAGCGCAGCCAGGGCACGATCCCCAGCGCTCCATCGGCGGCGTACTCGCCGGACTTATCGAAGCGGCGCAGGCCCTCGGCGAAAACCGCCTCGAGCGAGTCAATCCCGGACTCCCGGACCGCGATCAGGCCTTCGCCCAACTGGGAGTCACCGGCGGTCGTGAACCAGTCGGACCAGAGCTTTACCAGCGCCTTCGTCGCGGCGATTGGAGGTTCCCGATCAACGCTGGACGCGGCCATGCTGCCATCGTGAAGCACGCTTGCGACAGCTGTCTGTCAAAAACTATTTGTGAAACAGATCACGCGCGATAATCTCGCGCTGAATCTCCGAGGTACCTTCGTAGATCCTGGGCGCGCGGACCTCTCGGTAAAGATGTTCCAGTAGATGTCCTCGCTCCAGGGCGACGGCCCCATGTATCTGGATAGCCATGTCGACGACCTGCTGGGCTGTCTCGGTGGCAAACAGTTTGGCCATAGCCGAGCGCCGTGCCACGCCCGGCTCGCCAGCGTCGTACGCCGCCGCCGCGGCGTAGACGAGGGCCCGGGCTGCTTCGAGCCGCGTCGCCATCTCGGCCACCTGGTGCGAGACAGCCTGGAATTCGCGGATCGGCCGGCCGAAAGCGGTTCGGGCCTGGGCATGCGCGATGGCGGCGTCCAGCGCAGTTTGTGCCAGACCAACAACCGAGGCCCCCACACTCGGCCGAAAGAGATCGAGTGTCCGCATCGCCAGCTTGAACCCATGGTCGACTTCAGTCAATACCTGGTCCCGCGGCACAAAAACTCCGTCGAGCTCAAGGCGCCCGATCGGATGCGTCGACAGTAACTGCAATGGCGTCCCCTTGAGCCCCTGGGCGTCTCCATTGACAATAAAGGCAGTGATACCGCGCGCGCCGTTTCCCTCCGTGGTGCGGGCAAACATGGTGTAGACGTCGGCATCCGGCGCATTGGAAATGAAGACCTTAGTGCCGGTTAGCCTGAATCCCCAGCCGTCACGCTCTGCGCGCATCGCCAGCCCACCGGCGTCCGTCCCCGCGCCTGGTTCGGTGAGAGCGAAGGCGGCCACCGCCTCGCCACGAGCTAACGGCGTCACCCAGCGATCGACCGCCTCAGCCGCGCCTGACAGAACTATGGGATAGCTACCCAGCGTCTGGATCGCCACAGCGTTCTCGACTTCTGTCGAGACAGCGGCCAGTGCCTCTCTCACCGAACAGAGGTCAACCGCCAGGACGTCCCGGTCGCGGCTGCCGCCTGCCCGTCGTGGAAAGAGGCGCGGTAAGAGGCCCGCATCCCCGATGGCCCGGATCAAAGCTTTGTTGACCCGTCCCTCGACACCAGAATGCGCCATTTCGGCGAGGCGAGCCGCGACCGCGGTCGCTTCAACTGCCAGTGACTCGCGCTCTGTCACGCCTGCAGGCCGCCGCCATCCAGGACGATCCCCTGGCCATTGATCCCCCGGGCCTCATCGGTGCACAGGAAGGCGGCTACCGAGGCAATTTCCTCTGCGGTCATCAAGCGGCCCTGCGGGCTGAAGCCTTCCAGGATCTTCCGTGCCTGCTCAGGCGAGCGTCCGGTGCGGGCATGTATGTTTTCGATCGAGCCTTCGGTCATCGGCGTATCGACGTACCCAGGACAGATCGCATTCACGGTCACGCCTTTGGCGGCTACTTCAGAGGCAACCGCCCTGGTCAGTCCCAGCAACGCGTGCTTCGAGGCCGCATAGGCCACCATGTAGGGGGCTGCCGCCCTGGCGGCGATAGAGGCGATGTTGACCACGCGGCCCCAGTCCCCCTTGAGCATCAGCGGCATCATGGCCCGGGTCCAGTAGAAGGCGCCGGTCACGTTGACAGCCATGGTTCGGTCCCAGAGCTCGTCGGTGGTGTCCGCCAGCTTGGCGCCCGCTGCGATCCCGGCGTTGTTGACCAGAATCGATGGCTCTCCAAGAGCTGCCCGCACCTTCTCCAGAGTTACCTCGATATCGCCGCGCCGCGTGACGTCGCAAACCACGGCCTCCGCTCGCCTTCCCAGCCGACGGACCTGATCTGCCGTCTCCTCGATTTCATTGGCGGACCTTGCGACGACCGCTAAATCCACGCCGACGTGAGCCAGGGCTATCGCCGTTGCACGCCCGATTCCACGACCGCCGCCGGTGACGATTGCGATGCGTCCATTGAGCCCTTGGGTCATACCGGATCCAGAAGCCTGGCAAGTTTCGGCAGGTCGATATTGCCTCCCGATACGATGCAGGCGATTCGACCCGATCCGGCCTTGCCGGAAAGGGCAACGGCAAGCGCCACCGCGCCGGCGCCCTCGGCGATAACCCGATTGCGCTCGGCCAACAGCCGTAGAGCGGCCCCGACCTCATCGAGGCTGGCCGTGAAAGAGCCATCGAGCAGCTCCTGGGCCATCGCCAGCATGTCTGGGAAGACGGTTTTGCTGCCGATGCCATCAACGAATGACGGCTGATAATCGACGACCTCCGGCTTGCCGGCACGCAGCGACGCGGTCAGTGGCGCGCCGGTGTCGGCCTCGACGGCATAGATACGCAGCGAGGGTTTGACGCCTCTCAATGCCGTCGCGATTCCGCACGCAAGGCCGCCGCCGCCCCAGGGAATCAGGACCGTGTCCACGTCGGGTAGATCCTCGAGTAACTCCATACCGATCGTTCCGTTGCCGGCCATCACCCGATCGTCGTCAAAAGAATGTATGAAAGCGGCATCAATCCCTGGATAAGTCCGGTCGGTAAACGTCTGCCACCAGCGGTCGAACGGCACCTTGATGACGCGGCCGCCGAGCCTCTCTATGGCCCGAAGCTTGGTTTCCGGTGCGTAGTCAGGCGCGATCACGGTACATGGAATGCCGAGCCGGCGAGCGTTCCAGGCCGCGCCCTGCGCCATGTTGCCGGCGCTCGCGACCAGGACGCCCTTCTCCAGATCGCCCGGGGGCATCGACTTCATTGCGTTGGCGGCCCCGCGGATCTTGAACGAGCCGATCGGCTGCAGGTTTTCGAGCTTTAGATAAATTTCCGCGGCCGAGTCAAGAACATTGAGTCGTACCAGCGGGGTGCGGATCGCAGCATCCTGGATCGCGGATTGCGCCTTTACTACGTCGTCCAGACCCAACCTGAGGGTTTTCACATCGTCACCCTCTGGCCCGAGCCGGTCTCGCGGGCCCGCCGCACCACGTAGGCCGCGGCGGCGACGTCCTCCACGGCAATGCCAAGTGACTTGAACAACGTCAGCTCGTCTCGTCCTCGCCGGCCCGGATGCTTGCCGACTATCACGTCCCCGAGCTCGGCCTGTATGTGATCGGCTGTGAAGGCGCCCTCTCGCATCGGAATCAGCACATCGCCGGCTTCCTTCAGGGCAGACTCCCTGCGGTCGACGAAGAGCCGCGCCGCAGCCATCGTCTCGGTATCGATCTCACGCGCAGACGGGATCGATGCCCCTACCGCGTTGAGATGCGTCCCTTCGCCGAGCCATGCCCGTCGCAACACCGGCTCCGGGCTGGCCGTCACGGTCGCGATGATCTCGGCACCACGCACGGCGGCTTCGGCGCTCGGCACGGCGTCCACGCTGAGCCCATTGCCTGCTGCCGCCACAGCGAACAGGCCGGCATGCTCCGGGTTACGACTCCATACTCGTACGCGGCGCAGCGGGCGAACGGCTGCGATTGCTTCCAGGTGCGAGCGAGCCTGAACTCCAGCGCCCAGGATGGCCAGTTCGGAGGCATCCGGGCGAGCCAGTAGGTCCGTCGCTACACCCGAAACCGCGGCCGTCCGGATGGCGGTGATGGCAGCCCCGTCAAGGAGTGCTGCGAGCCGGCCGGTGTCCGGCTCGAAGAGCAAAACAGCGCCCTGGTGACTATCGATCCCGCGTGCTACGTTGCCGGGAAAGACTGAGACTGCCTTCATGCCCAGGGCGGCCTCTGCGCCATCCAGCTGAGCCAGGTGTCCCGGCATCAACCCGAGGAACCCGCTGCCATCCGGCATCCGCATCACCATTCGCAGTGGCACCAGGGCGTGGCCTCGGGCGAGCGCCGCCAGCGCCTCGCGCATAACGGCAATGCAGTCGCGCATCGGCAGCAGGCGCGTTACTGTCGCAGCATCGAGCACCAGCACATCCATCAGGCGGCCGCTGCCTCCATCCGCCCGGCTATCGACTCGCGCTCATCCATCGACAGATGAATCTCGACTGCCTCCAACCAGGGTCGGAATTGGTCAACTCGGCGCGGACCGATCAGGGCCGACGTCACTGCCGGATGATTCAACACCCAGGCCAGCGCCAGCGCCCCCATGTCGACACCACGTTCTGCCGCGGCAGCGCGCAGCGCATCGATCGCCCTGAAGGTACGGCCGTTCATCAATGCCTCGTACGGCTGCGGGCGAAGCCCGACTCGGGATCCAGGCGGGGGCCGCTCGCCAAGGCGATATTTGCCGGTCAGCAACCCGCCTGAGATCGGACTGAACGGCGTGACCGCGATTCTCTCGGCAACCGCCAGCGGTAGGATCTCGGCTTCGATGGCGCGTTCCAGGAGGCTGTAGCCGTTCTGGACCGACTGGTAGCGGTGGACACGCAGCCGGTCGCTGGCGGCGAGGGCCTCCTGCAACTGCCGAGCCGTGATGTTGCTGGCTCCGATGTGCCGCACTTTACCGGCCCGCATCAGGTCATTCATCGTCTCGAGTGTCTCCTCGACGGGTGTCGCCGGGTCTGGCTCCATGATTACGTACAGGTCGAGATAGTCCGTCTGCAGACGGCGAAGACTGCCCTCGATCGCCGCCTCGATATGGCGCCGTGAGAGGCTCCGGTCGTTCGGCCCCTCAGCAATCGCGTAAAAGACCTTCGTCGAGAGCACGATCTGGTCACGGGTCTTTCGCTCTTTCAGCCAGGCGCCGATGGTCGTTTCCGACACCCCGCCACCGTAGCTGTCGGCAGTGTCGAAGTAATTGATCCCAGACTCCAGGGCATGATCCATCAGGGCAAACGCGGTTGCCCTGTCTTCACCCTTGCCAAACAGTTCCGGTGCCGAGCCCACGCCCCCGAAACCCCCGCATCCGAGCCCCAGCACCGAGACCCGCATGCCGGTTCGTCCGAGCTGCCGGTACTCCATCCTCAATTCGGATGGTAATCGTTTGCCGTTGGTATGATCGCCAAACGCAATGTCAATCAGGCAAGAAGCACGCCTGCTGAGTCAGCAGGATATCGAGCCCCGAAAGTTTCCGGGTGGCGCCATGCAGTGGCTCGTGGATCAACGGCTCGGAGCGCTGCACATCATGTCTTATCGACTCGTGCTCGAACCCGGCGAAACGACAAGCCACGCCCATGAGGACGCCGAGGAAGCTCTCTACGTCCTGGCGGGTTCCGGCAATATCAGCGTCGAGTCGCGGACCCACGCGGTCGGGACCGGAAACGCGGTCTTCATACCGGCAGGGGCTGAGCACACCCATGAGAACACCGGCGTTGAGGCACTGGTCATCGTCGGCGCGATGGCCCCACCGATCGACCCGACGACAATCCGAGCTGTGATGCCGAGACTGGACCTCGGCACTTCGCTGCGAACCTCGAGCATCGACGAAGGCTCGATTCGTCCGACGATGATGGACGAGCAGCGTGTGACGCCCACCCTGATGGGAGAGCGGAGCTTCCGGGTGCTGGTCGATCCCGCCCTGGGTTGCCGCCGGATGACCCAGTTCACCGGGATCATTCCGCGGGGGCGCGCGCCTCTGCACGCCCATCCCCATGAAGAGGCCGTCTACATCCTGGAGGGCGAGGGCCGGCTGTGGATCGGAGAGGAACCTGCGGGGACGCTGCGGCCTGGTTCTGTCGTCTTCTTCCCGATCGGCGTCCGGCACAGTCTCGAAAACACCGGCCCTGATGATATGAAAGTGCTCGGCGCCTTCTCGCCGGCGGGCTCCCCGGAAGCCAAGCTCCCGCCCCCACCGGCCTGACTCACATTCCGAGGTAGGCGCGCTGCATCTGCGGATTGTCGAGGAGGCGGCGGGCCGTGTCGGCCAGCACCACCCGGCCGCTCTGGAGGACGTAACCGCGATCAGCAATGGCGAGCGCCATGGTCGCATTCTGTTCGACGACGAAGACCGTTATTCCGGCGCCATTGAGTTGCTGGATGGTCTCGAACTGCTGCTCCACCAGCACCGGCGCCAGCCCCATGGAGGGCTCGTCCATGCAGAGGAAGCGTGGCCGCGACATCAGGGCACGCGCCATCGCCAGCATCTGCTGTTCGCCACCTGACATGGTGCCCCCCCGCTGGCTCCGCCTCTCCCGGAGCCTGGGGAACATCTCCAGCACCCGGTCGAGATCGGAGTCTATTTCGCTTTTATCACGCCGGGTGAAGGCTCCCATCAGGAGGTTCTCCATCACCGTGAGCCGTGGAAATATCCTGCGAGCCTCGGGAACGATGGCGATCCCCTGCGCGACCCGCCGCGAGGTGGTCCAACCGGTGATGTCCTGGCCGTCGTAACGGATCGTTCCGCGCGTGCAGCGCACCGAGCCGATCACGGCTTTCATGGTCGTCGACTTACCGGAGGCGTTACCTCCGAGCAAACAGACGATCTCGCCTCGCTCCACCTGCAGCGAGACACCCCGCAAGGCGGGCACCGGCCCGTAACGGATCTCGACGTCCTTTAGCTCCAGCAGCGGCCCCTGCCCCGGGCCTCGGGCGGCCTCAGGCGCGGGCTGCTCGCCGCCCAAGGTAGGCTTCGACGACTTTTGGATTGCTGTGAACCTCCTTTGGAAGTCCTTCGGCGATTTTGATCCCGTGGTCCATGACAATGACGCGGTCTGAGATCTCCATCACGAGCGGCATGTGGTGCTCGATCAGGAAGATCGTCAAACCCTGGTCGCGCATCGACCGGATCAATCCGGCCATCTCCACCCGTTCGTAGGGGTTCATCCCAGCTGCCGGCTCGTCGAGCAGGAGTAACTTCGGACGTGCCGCCAGCGCCCTGGCGATCTCCGTACGCCGCCGGTTGGCATACGAAAGGCTGAAGGCAGGATCGTCGAGCCGCGGGCCGAGACGCTCGCGAAAGAGCTCAATGGCGCGCTCCACCTCCGCACCGGCCGCCCGCTCGGCACGCCGCGCCGAGGGCCAGAACGTAACCGAGCCGAGCATGCCGCTGCGCGTCCAGTGGTGAGTCCCGAGCAGGATGTTCTCCCGGACGGTGAGCTGCGGGAACACCCTGATGTTCTGGAAGGTGCGAGCAACTCCCAGCCGTGTGATCCGGTGCGACGGTTCGCCCACAAGCTCGCGTCCGAGCAGCTCGATCGACCCGGCTGTGGGCTTGAGTATCCCGGAGACCAGGTTGAAGACGGTGGTCTTGCCAGCTCCGTTGGGGCCAACCAGGCTGACGATCTGACCCTTCCCTATCTCCAGGTCGAGTTTTTCGACGGCCATCAAACCGCCAAAGCGGCAGCTGAGACCTCTTATCTGCAGGATCGATTCGGGCTCGGTCATATGCTTGGCTCGGGATCAGACTCGGGGACGATCGCCCCTGTGGTCGACTCCAGATCGGCCGCGTTTCCGCCAGTCCTGAGCGACGCTTCACTGGCGGCCTCTTCGCTGAACAGCTCGAGTGTCCCGCCCATCGTTCTGCGCGGTCGGATCGACACGGTGCCGAGCAGCCCCTCGGGGCGAAAGACCATGACGGCGATCAACACCAGGCTGATGATCAGGTACTTGATAAAGACGAACTGCTGAAGCAGAAAGGGCGGCACCGTGAAGGCGATCGCGCCCAGCATTGCCCCGGGAATACTGCCCAGGCCTCCAAGGATCACCATGATGAAGACCATCACGGTCTGCTGAACGTCGAAGTTACCGGGGAATGCATTAAAGATGAAGGCGGCGTCGATCATGCCGACGATCCCAGCCATGACCGCACTGACAGTGAAGGCGAGCAACCGGTACTTGAAGGTGTTGACGCCCATCGCGCGGGCGGCCAGCTCGTCTTCACGGATAGCTACCCAGGCGCGGCCCGTCCTGGTGTGTCTCCACCGGAGCATGCAAAAAACGAAAATCGCCAGCAGGGCGAGGAAAATCCAGTAATACATAAGAAAGTGCGCCACGTTGCCGAGCAGGGGAAGGCTCGTCGGAAGTTTGAGCGGATCGACCTGGTGGATACCGTTGGTCCCGCCGGTCAGATTGAGGTCGCTCGGGCCAAACTGGTGGCCTGCCAGCACCGGCGGTCGATCCAGGTCGAGGATCAGGTCGCGCATGATCAGTCCGAAGCCAAGCGTGACGATTGCGAGGTAGTCGCCGCGCAACCGTAGGGCGGGTACGCCGACGAGCAGGGCGAAGGCCAGTGTGACCAGCACCACCACCAGCAGCGCCGCCCAGAGCGGGTAATGCTGATGGAGCTGGTCACTGGCCACCAGCGCATAGGCATAGGAGCCGATACCGAAAAAGGCGATGAATCCGAGGTTGAGCAGGCCCGCGTAGCCGACCACCAGGTTGAGGCTGATCGCCAGGCACGCGTACATTGCGCAGTTGGCCAGGATGGTGGTCCAGAACTGGGCACCGATCCAGCTCGAATTGTCCTCCAGGTACTGGAGAGCAAGGGGCGTGACCGCTGCCAGTGCGAAAAACGGAATCATGACCGCCGGACGGGTGATCGCTTCGTTCCAGGCGGCCGGACCCGCTTGCCAGAGGCGTTGGCCTTTGGTCGGCTCCTCCTCGATGACAGCCGGGCTGGTGCTCATGCGCGGTCTCCGAGCGGCTGACCGAAAAGGCCCTGGGGGCGAATCAAGAGCACGACAATCAGCGCCAGGAAGGCGAAGGCATCCTGGAACTCGGTGCTGATGAACCCACCTGCGAGGCTCTCGAGAACGCCAAGCAGGAGTCCGCCGAGCATGGCGCCGCGAAGGTTGCCGATTCCGCCGATTACGGCGGCGGTGAAGGCCTTGATACCGAGCAGGTAGCCCATGAAGAAATTAACCGTCGCAAATCGCAGCCCATAGAGCACGCCCCCCATCCCGGCAAGGGCCGACGCGGCAAAGAAGGTCACCATGATGACGCGGTCCACGTCGATTCCCATGAAGGTGGCCGCTTCTCGGTCCTGCGCCGTCGCCCGCATCGCGCTGCCAAACCGGGTCCGGAACACGAACAAATCCAGACCCACCATCAGGGCCACGGAGACGACGAAGAGGAGCACGCCCGTCAGAGGCGTCTCGACGTTACCGAATCGCAGGGCGGCCTGGGGGATGAAGGCGTTTGTAGGCAGGCCCACCGGCGCCGGGCTGACGAACACCTGGACCAGGCTCTCGAGAAAGAGCGAGACGCCGATCGCCGTAATCAGCGGGGCCAGCCGGTTGGCGTTGCGCAGCGGCCGGTAAGCTACCCGCTCGATGCCGACGCCGAGCAGGCCCGTCCCGCCCATCGCGAAGGCCATCATCAAGAGCACCAGGAATACGCCGGGGACGAAGGAGACCCCTCCGTGAACCAGAACGGCGGTTACTCCGGCGGCGAGAAACCCCCCGACCATGAAGACGTCGCCGTGGGCGAAGTTGAGCATTTCCAGGATGCCATAGATCAAGGTGTAGCCGAGGGCGATCAGAGCGTAGAGGCTCCCGGTTTCCAGCCCATTGACGAGCTGCTGGGGAAAGTTCTGGAGGAAGTACTCCATGAACGGTAAGGGGGACGGCCGGCCCGTCCCCCCTGCTCTTTACTCCTTAACCGGAGACCTGTTTCTTGACCACCATGTTGCTGCCTTCGGCGTGGTAGACGTAGATGCCGCCACCCTGGACATCGCCTTTGGCGTTGAACTTGACCGAACCGAAGATGGTGTTGAAGGTGTCGCTCGCGAGATGGCTGATGACGTCATTGCGCGAGATCTTGCCATTCTTCACTGGAGCATTGTTGATCGCCTGGAGCAGCACCTGGGCGGCTTCATAGGCGGAGCCATAGAAGGGTCCTGCCTGCGAAACGGAGTCGGCACCGTACTCGTTCTTGTAGGCGGTCACGTAGGCTGCGGCCGAGGCAACCCCCGCGGGGTCCGCCGTGATGTTGGTCGCATAAGCCCCGTCATAGGCGCCCTGTGACTTCGAGATGATGGTCGGATCCTCCTCGCCGTCGGTCCCGAGGAAGTTGATGTTCTGACCGATCGTCAGCCCCGCCTGCTTCATCTGGGTGACGAACGGCGCCGCCTCCGGTCCCTCATCGGCGAAGTAGACCCAGTCGGCACCGAAGGACTTGATCTTCTGGATGATGGTGCTGAAGTCGGTCTGGCCTGCCTTGGCGGCATCGCGCTGGAAGGGAATGTTGTGGTCGGACAGGTATTTCTGGGTAGCGTCTGCCAGAGCCGTCGAGTAGTCGGACTTGGCGTCCATGACCTCGACCTTCTTGGCCCCCTGGTCGATCAGGAACTTGCCGTCGGCCGGCCCCTGGGCATCATCCCGGGCATTGACCCGGTGAGCCACGCTGTTACCCGAATCGGTCACCTTTACGTTGGATGCTGACTCGGTGACGAAGGGGAGCGGCGGGCTTGCCGCCTGCAGTCCCTGTACCGAGCCGAGCACGACGCCCGAGTTCATCGGGCCCACGATGCCAAGCACAGTCGGATCGGAGATACCCTGGGCCTGCAGCGTCTGCGCCGTCTGGGCGGTGTGCTGGTCGTCCCAAATGAGCAGGCTGACCGGGGTGCCATGCACCCCACCCTTGTTGTTGAAGTCCTTGACCGCCAACTGGATCGCCTTCAATGCGCCGGCACCGATCGACGCCTGGTCACCGGTGAATGGCCCTTCCGCCGCGATCTGGACCTTGTCTGGCTTAGCCGTCGCGTTGCCACCGCCACCGCTACCGCCACCGCCACAGGCCGCCAGGCCGAGACTGGCAATCGCGGCAAATACCAGGTAGCTGGACTTACCCATCCTCTTCAGACCTCCTCTCCCTCTTTCGTTTAAAACCTAAATGGTTCGCTCTTTATACACGGTTGGATCACCGAGGGCAACCGTGAGTTAACCGTTTCTAACCTGGCTGCTCAACAACTCCGGGTGCCGGTCCAGGGCAGCGAGTACGGCGTCCACGTCGGAGCCCGTGTTGTAGTAATGGAGAGAGATCCGCAGGGCGCCGTCCCTCGTAGAACAGAGGATGCCGTCGGCTCCAAGGCTCGAAACCAGTTTGGGAGCGTCCGTTGAGCCCACCATCACGAGTGGCCCACGCTCCGCTGGAGCCGCCGGCGTCAGGAGATCGAGGCCACGTGCCTGGATGCCGCTGATCAGCCTGCTGGCCAGCGCCTCCACGTGGCCCTGGATGCGCCGCAGGCCGGCCTCCTCGATCAGGTGCAAGGCTGCAAGCGCGGCGTAGATGGCTGGAACAGGCGGTGAGCCGGTCTCGAAGCGGCGGGCGCCGCCGGCATACTCGAGCCGGTGTACGTCGTAGGAAAAGACGTTTTCCTGCCCAAACCAACCGGAGTCGGACGGCTTGAAGCGCTCGATCAGGTCCTCCCTTACGTACATGAAGCCGATGCCGGGTGAGCCAAGCAAGTACTTGAGGGCGCCGGTGACGAGGAAGTCAAGCTCGAGTGCCTTGACGTCCATCGGCTGTGTCCCCATGCTCTGATAGGCGTCGATCAGTAACAGCGCTCCGCGCTCGTGGGCGAGCTCGGCAAGGGCGCTCGGGTTGGTCTTGAAGCCATTCTTGTAGCAGACATGGGTAGTCGCAACCAATGCTGTATCGAAGCCAATAGCTTCTTCATAGGAGGACATCGGCAGCCGGCGACCATCTGCCTGCGCGAAGCGCACCCGCGCGCCTCGCCGCTCCTGGGCCATCAAGACGTGGCCCATGGTGGGGAAGTCAAAGTCGCTGGTCACAAGGGCGGGGCGGTGAGCGTAGTCCATGGAGCTGGCGAGGGAATTGAGCGCCGTGGAAACCGAGAACGTCACCGCGATTTCATGCGCTCGCGCATTGATCAGTCGCGCGAACTGGGCGCGAAGCTTTTCCATCTCCCCGACCCATAGCTCCCAGGGGTTGCCATGCTCATGCCAGGAGCTCATGAAGTTATGAAGGGCCTCTTCGACCGGACGGGCCAGCGCTCCCTGTGAGCAGCTGCTCAGGTAGATCTTCTGCTCGAAGATTGGGAAAAGGCCGCGAAAAGCCGCGACCGCATCGTCGTGCATCGGGTCGTTCGGCACTCTGGCATTCTAGTGTCGTGCGCCGCGATCTCACCTCCAAAAAGTCCGGCCTGTTCGCCGAATCGGTGATCCGGGAGATGACCCGCATGTGCCTCGAGGCGCACGGCGCCGACTGCGTCAACCTGGCGCAGGGATTTCCTGACTTCGCGGCGCCCGCCGCCTTGAAAGATGCCGCGATCAAGGCGATCGAAGACGACTTCAACCAGTACGCCACCACCTGGGGAGCGAAGGTGATGCGCGACGCCGTGGCTGCAAAGACTGCCCACTTTCGCGGCATGAAGGTCGATCCGGAGACCGAGCTGACCGTTTGCTGCGGTGTCACCGAAGCGATGCTCTCGACCATCCTCGCCCTCGTCGATCCGGGCGACGAGGTGATTATTTTCGAACCGTTCTACGAGAACTACGGCCCCGACTGCATACTCTCGGGAGCGACACCCGTCGTTGTTCCTCTCAAGCCTCCCGATTGGACGTTCGACCCCGAACAGCTGCGTAAAGCGTTCAGCCCACGCACCCGGGCAATCGTCATCAACACGCCCCACAACCCGACCGGCAAGGTCTACAGCCGTAAGGAGCTCGAGTTCATCGCGAACGCCTGCCAGGAGTTCGATGTCCTGGCGATCACCGATGAGATCTACGAGCACCTTGTCTACCGCGGTGAACACATCAGTATCGCAACCCTCGATGGCATGCGCGAACGCACCGTGACCATCAGCGGCCTTTCCAAGACGTACAGCGTCACGGGCTGGCGCCTGGCTTATGCGATCGCACCTCCTTCGATGACCAACGCCATCCGGAAGGTCCACGATTTCGTCACGGTAGGAGCGCCCCATCCCCTCCAGGTTGCCGCCGCTACCGCACTCGCCTTTCCCGACCAGTACTACCTGGACCTGCTCAATGGCTACCGGGAACGCCGCGATTTCATGCTGGAGATCCTGGACGATGGCGGCTTTAAGAGCTACCCGCCGGACGGGGCCTACTACGTTATGACCGACATCAGTGCTTTTGGCGAGTCCGACATATCGCTGGCGCACCGTATGGTCCGGGAGATCGGGCTGGCCACGGTGCCGGGCAGCAGCTTCTACCTCGATCCGGAGCGAGGCCGCAGGCAGTTGCGCTTCTCATTTCCCAAGAAGATGGATACGCTCAGGCGCGCCGCGGAGCGCCTCA
>DASWQQ010000146.1:0-2786 GCA_036403615.1 Candidatus Dormiibacterota bacterium
AAGACGGTTTCGCCCTGGCGCTGCCCGTAGAAATCGATCAGGCCGATCGTGGGGTCACGCAGTACGATGCCCCAGGTTTGGAGTTGCTTCAAGTCCCGCTCCAGTCCCTGGGTGGCCCGTGTCAGGTCGTGGCTGGGCAAACTTCCACCGTTTTGGGAAGCTTTTTCACGGACGGCGGCCAGGGACTTGTCCTCCGCAAGCGCTCGCTGGTTTTTGCGAATCCGTTCAAGCGCCTCGCGCAGCTGCGGCAGCAACAGGTTGGCTTCGGCCTGGGTGTAGAAGCGTTCGGCCATCGATCGGTCAGGCGGCCGAGATCGGCGCCATGGTCCGTAGTCGTGCGACCATGCCGGGCAGCTGATCCAGCAGCAGCTCGACGTCTTGCTCGCTGTTTCCCTTGCCCACAGAGAGGCGCAGGCTTCCAAGCGCACGCTCCCGCGCATAGCCGAGGGCAAGAATGACATGACTCGGCTCCAGCGAGCCCGAGGTGCATGCGGACCCGGAGGAGGCGGCGATGCCGGCCATGTCCAGCTGCAGCAAGAGTGATTCGCCCTCGACTCCCTGGAAGAGAAAGCTGGAATGGTGGGGGAGCCGCTTGACGGGGTGCCCGGTCAGCTCTGCCTTCGGAATTCGGTCCAGGACCCCCTCGATCAGCCGATCGCGCAGCCGGGTCAGGTGCTCGGTGTTCTTTTCCAGGTCACGCTGGGCGATGCTCAGGGCCCTGGCGAGACCGGCGATACCCGCCACGTTTTCCGTCCCGGCGCGGCGGTTGCGCTCGTGCCCACCGCCGACGATCTGGGGCTGGATGCGCACCCCGGATGAAACGATCAGGGCGCCGACCCCCTTGGGCCCATGCAGCTTGTGGGCCGACATCGAGAGCAGGTCCACGCCCAGCTCGTCTACGTTGGTCCGAATCTTGCCGCTCGACTGCACCGCGTCGGTATGGAAGTAGGCGTCGCTGTTCTCGTGGGTCACCGCCGCCAGCTCGGCGATCGGCTCTATGGTGCCGACCTCATTATTGGCGTGCATCAGGCTGACCAGGATGGTGTCCTTGCGCAGCGCGCGCGCCAGGTCCTGGGGGTCGATCAAGCCGGTGCGGTCAACGGCAAGCCGTGTCACCTCGAAGCCTTCGCGTTCCAGTTCGTCAGCGGAGCGGAGGACGGCATCGTGCTCGATGGTCGAGGTGATCACATGACGCCCACGATCTGCATTCCGCTGCGCCACGCCACGGAAGGCAAAATTGTCGGCCTCGGTCCCGCCGGAGGTGAAGATAACCTCCCTGGCGGCGACGCCATAGAAGGAAGCGACCTCATCTCGTGCCTGGTCGATCGCCTGGCGGGCGCGCTGGCCGAGACCGTAGACACTGGAGGCGTTGCCGAACTCGTCGGTCAGGTAGGGGAGCATCGCCTCCAGGACCTCCGGGTCCAGCGGCGTGGTCGCGGAATGGTCGAGGTAGACCATGCTCGACATTCTAGGTGCGAACTTGGCGACGCTAGGAGGCTTGCGGGTGAGCTCGGCGCCAGCGGACCAGTTCCTTCAGCGGTCCGTTGAATGCCTGCAGGTGCTGGTGGACGTCGAGCATTTCATCACCGCTGATCGGTCCCTCGCTGGCCGCCCGCGGCAGCCCATCGGGGTGCTTGCCCTTCTTGAGCAGGAGCACGGCCACGAAGCTGACGCCGCAGTTGGCACAGGTCACCTCCACGGTGCAGTGCCCGTCGGCCTCGTTCAAAAGGGTGACCTGGCAGTCGGCAAGCGCCTGCGAGCAGGCGAGGCACTTGTAGTACTTGGCGCGCTCCTTGATCAGGGCGATCAGGTTCATTGATTCCACTATAAAGGGCGGCTACCGGGCGACCGAAGGCTCAATCTCGCAGGGCATAGATTCGTAGCACGGGGCCGGGCCTCACGAAATCGGCGTAGCCGGCGAGCGGGACGTAATAGGTGTCGATGGTGTCGAAGGTGGCCCCGGCAGGGCACCCCAACCGGGTCGGGCTGAAGCTGGCGACCAGCCGAGCCCGTTGCTGCAGCTGCCGCTCCAGGGGGGTCGGGGGAGCGCAGCCGAGATCGGGGCGCTTGCGGGCGATGACCACGTAAGCGACCCCCTCCTGTGTCAGTGCCATGGTGGAACCGTTCTGCATCTCCTCCTCGCTCAGGTCGTGCACCGTGTAGCGAGTCTCCAGCCGGTTCTCCAGAAAGGAGGCTACGTAGGGATCGGTCGCGCCGACGCTCTGCGCCCGGCTTTCGATGAGCGCCTGGTCATGCGCCGGCCCAGGCTTGTATGGAATCGCGACCCGTGCCCCGGGCGAAACGTGTTCATCCAGCCACTGGTAGGCCAGGGTCCGCGTGTCCGGCTGCTGGATCAGGAGATCGAAGCGCAGGTCGTGGCCGAGCGCGGGAAGGACAATCGCGGCAACCACCAGTACCAGTGCCGGCGCCAGCGCTTTGCCTCGCGCCACCAATGTCGCCAGCTCGGCCGCAAGTCTTCCCGCGAGCAGCACCAGCGGGGGGATCATGGGGTCGGCGTAGCGGAAGAAGACCGAGTGCCCGAAGCCGATCGCAAAGTAATAAGGGATGACGAAAGCAAGCACGATCCAGTCCGCCGGCGTCCTGCGCCAGGCGGCATAACCGACCCCGGCGACGGCGAGCACGAAGAGGGCCGGGTCGAGCCCGTACCAGAGGGCAAGTAGCAGCCGCACGAATCCGATCTGGTCGACGGTCTCGCTTGCCAGGTGGGAAAAGATGTAGCCCAGCCCGTGGCCGGTCATCGCCGGATCCAGCAGCAGGAAGGGTGA
>DASWQQ010000147.1:0-4333 GCA_036403615.1 Candidatus Dormiibacterota bacterium
CGAGGTCTCGCGCCTGCTGCTCTATACGGGAGGCCCGGACGGGCCGGCGCGGTTCGGCATCGTGCGGGCAGCTACGGGAAGACTCTCGACCGAGATCCGGCTCGGAGAACAGGAGCTCGGCGGCCGGACCGTTCGGTTGGAGCCGCGCCCGCCGGAAGAACTCCTCGCGATCGAGCTGACCCTTCCTGGCCATGATGTCCTCTACGAAGAGGCGCTGGCGGCCGCCGTCCGATGAGCCCGCCCGCGAAGGGCCCCGACCGCGTCGTCGACGTGCTGATCGAGATTCCACGCGGGAGCCGGAGCAAGTACGAGTTCGATAGCAAAAGCGGGCGCCTTCGCCTGCACAGTGTCCTGAGCTCTTCCGTCCACTATCCGACTGACTACGGCTTCATCCTTGAAACGCTCGGCCGCGACGGCGATGAGCTCGACGTCCTGCTCCTGACGGAAGAGCCGGCCTACCCCGGCTCGGTGCAGGCAGCGCGGCCGATTGGCGTCCTCGACATGGCGGATAGGAAAGGCGAGGACCAGAAGATCCTGGCGGTTCCTGCAAGCGACGCCCGTTTTGCCGAGTACCGTCAGCTCGCCGATCTTCCCGACCACTGGAAGCTGGAGATCAAGACCTTCTTTCACACCTACCGCCAGTTGGATGGCAAGAACCCTGAAGTCCGTGGCTGGCGCGGCGCTCCCACGGCGTGGCGGCTGATCGAGTCGGCGCAGCGCGCCTACCGCAAGCGGCCGTCCAAATGACAGTCGGGGTAAGGCCTGTCGTCGTCGAGAACGCGGCCGCCGTCGCCGAGGCCGGGGCCGCCTGGACCGCCGAGCGGATCAGTCGCGCCGTCTCCGAGCGGGGTGCATGCTACCTCGCCCTGGCAGGCGGCGAGACGCCGCGAGGCTGCTACCAGCGCCTATCCCAGGAGCCCTACCTGCTACAGATGCCGTGGGACCGCATCCACGTCTACTGGTCGGATGAGCGCCAGGTGCCGCTCGACGACCCGGCGAGCAACTACGGCATGGCCAGGACCGCTCTGCTGGATCGGGTGCCGATTCCTGCCGGTCAGATTCACCCCCTGACGGTCGACCCGATGCCGGCGCTCGAGCGGATCCCGAGAGGAAGCAGCGGCCTGCCTCGATTCGACCTGATCCACCTGGGAATGGGGGAGGACGGGCACACCGCCTCGCTGTTCCCCGGCGACCCGGCACTCGAGGAGCAGCGTGCCTGGGTGCTGGCCGTCCGGGCGGTCAAGCCACCGCCACAGCGGCTGACCATGACTTTCCCGGTGTTGAACGCCGCCCGGGCGGTGCTCTTCCTGGTCCAGGGGGAGGGCAAGCGCCGAGCTCTCGCCGGCGTGATAGCCGGCGACTCGAGCCTGCCTGCAAGCCGGGTGCAGCCGGCCGAGGGCGAGCGGTGCTTCATCGTCGACCGTTCCGCCTGGCCTGGCTGAAGGGACAAGTGATCCGAGGGGCCCGCTAGCTCGTTTCCATTTACAGAAGCTGGAGGCGACTGGTTCTCGCGGGAGGCGCGGATGATTCACGAGGCAAACGACGAAATTCGATCTCGGGCCGCTGAGGCTGTACGCCGCCGCCAGGTGGAGGCCGGCACGCGACGCCCGTTTGCGTACCTCGACTGGCTGATCGTCCAGCTGGAGGATCTACACGTCGCCGGCAAGAAGCGGATCCCGAAAGCCTTCGAGCCTCACCTCTTTGCGGTCGCCGATCTACTTCCCGAGGGAGTTGAACCTCCCCTGATCTGGCGCACCCTGATCCGTCACGTCATCGACCAGGTGTTCGACCTCCAGGAGCAGCTGCTTCAGCTCCGCGACCCCGATCGAGCGCGGGCGATGGCCCGGGAAGATACCCGCCCCGAGATGCCCCCGATGTTCCTCCTGCCGCAGTCGCAGCCGCCCTCGGAATCAGCCGTCGCCTAGCCTTCCGGCGGTCCCCGCCGAACCCGAACCGTAGTGCCGGACTATCACATAAGTTGTTTCTTGACACGCCCAACGGAGCGTGACATCTTGGTGACGCAGCGACCAAGAATCTGGAAACAAGGTAGGGAACCCCATCGTGGCCATCGCTTCCGTCCACCGCCGGGCAGCCGGGCCGGTCGCCCACCGGATCGAACGACGCAACCGTAAGCGCAGCCTGCGCGGCCAGGCCGGAATGCTCGCCCGCACCGCTGCCTGGGCGGCCGGGTTCCTCCTTCTCGGATGGCTGGTTGCGGCCGGTTTCTACGGCCTGCTGGTCAACGTATGAGGCACGTTTCGGGGCGGCGGAATCCACACCGCCATGCGAATTATCGGATCAGGCAATGGCGCCGCCGCCGTCGCACGGCGTTGCGGCAGATCGTGGTTCTGTCTCTGATCGCGGTCTTCATGTTGCCGCTGCTCACTGTCCCCGCGGTCGCCGCCCAGACAGTGGGCGACCTTCCCGCGGTGACCGGGCTTTCCTCGAACAACCTGCAGCAGGACATGCTGATCTACGACCGGCGCGGCAGCCTGCTGGCCGACATCGGCGACCAGGGTGACCACCGGATCGTGGTACCGCTCAGCTACATCTCGTCCAACGTGATCAACGCAACCATCGCCATTGAGGACCACAGCTTCTATTCCAACAGCGGCGTCGACCTGGGTGGCACGATTCGCGCCGCGCTGGCCGACTACAGCGGTCACGGAATCAAGCAGGGTGGGAGCACGATCAGCCAGCAGCTGGTCAAGCAGGTCTTCATCGGCCCGCATCCGGACAGCACTCTCCAACGCAAGCTCAAGGAGGCGGTTCTCGCCCTCGAGGTCAACAGGCGTTACTCCAAGTCCGAAATCCTCGAGATGTACCTCAACACGATCTTCTACGGCAGCCAGACTTATGGCATCGAGGCAGCGGCCCGCTCCTACTTCCAGAGCAACGCTCATGACCTCACCCTGGCCCAGGCGTCCCTGCTCGCCGGGCTGCCCCAGGCTCCGACCCAGTACAACCCCCTGATCAACCTGACCGCGGCCAAGAAGCGCCAGCTCGACGTGCTGACAGCGATGGTAGAGAACCACTA
The DNA here is from genome assembly GCA_036403615.1 of Candidatus Dormiibacterota bacterium. Classification (GTDB taxonomy): domain Bacteria; phylum Chloroflexota; class Dormibacteria; order CF-121; family CF-121; genus JALYYC01. Next base: position 3,038 of record DASWQQ010000147.1, read on the forward strand.
CATCACCAGGGCGCAGGCGGACGCCGCCTACGCGACCAAGCTGACGATCTATCCTCCCACCAACCATTTCGAGGCGCCGCACTTCGTGGACTACGTGCTGCAGACATTGCGCACCCAGTTCAAGATCCAGCCCAGCGACCGTAAGGGCTACAGGGTCTACACCAGCCTCGACCTGAACCTCCAGCACCTCGCCGAGCAGGTGGTTCGTGACCAGATCGCTCAGAAGGGAAACTTCTACAACTTCCACGACGCGGCACTGGTAAGCATGGATCCGAAGACAGGAGAGATCCTGGCGATGGTCGGCGGTAACGACTACAACCGTCCCGGCGGCCAGATCAACATGGCCAACACACCACGCCAGCCCGGATCGACCTTCAAGATCTACACGTACACCGCGGCGATCGAGAGCAAGAAATTCAACATGATCACGCCCATCCTTGACGCACCGATGGTCTTCCCGGTCTTCGGTGGCGCGAGCGGCTTCGAGCCCTACATGCCGCTCAACTACGACCTGAAATACCATGGCGCACTTCCGCTCAAGATGGCAATGGGTAACTCGATGAACATCCCCGCGCTGAAGACGGAGTTGCGAGTCGGCATCCCGAGCGTGCTCGACGTGGCCCGCCGCATGGGGGTTACTCATCTGACCCAACCCGACGAGAACTACTCGATGAGCCTCACGCTCGGCTCTTACGAGGTAACTCCGGTCGACATGGTGACCGGTGTCTCGACGCTCGCCACACTGGGCATCCGGCACATGCCGGCGCCCGTCCTGAACGTGAAGGACGGCCTGGGTCGCGACGTAATCACCTACGACCCCACCAAGAATGAGTACCGCGCGATCAGCCCGCAGGTCGCCTTCATCATCGGCTCGATCATGTCTGACGACCGCAACCGCTGCCTGGAATTCGGTTGCCACGGTGACCTGACCCTACCCGGCCGGCAGGTGGCTGCCAAGACCGGCACCACCCAGGACTTCCACGACAACTGGACGGTCGGCTTCACACCCACACTGGCGACCGCCGTCTGGGTCGGGAACCCGGACAACACCCCGTTGAGCCACAACTCGACCGGCATCGTTGGAGCCGCACCGATCTGGCACAAATTCATGCAGCAGGCGCTCGCCAGCGTGCCCAACCAGTGGTATGCGAAGCCGGCGGGCCTGGACCAGATTGGCGACAACTACTTCCTGCCCGGCACCCAGAACGTCAAGTCGCCGGCGCTCGCCTGGCCCACCTGCCGCCTCGGCCGCTACAACCCCTACAACCTGACCTACGCCGACATCCTGGTCGACGG
>DASWQQ010000148.1:0-2756 GCA_036403615.1 Candidatus Dormiibacterota bacterium
GGCAACGCCCCGCTTCAGGGGGCTCCGGCTCGAGCGCCAGCCGGTCAAGACACCAGAAAAAGGCAGCCAGCGTCTTGCCGCTCCCGGTCGGCGCCGCCATCAGGGTGTGTTGTCCGGCGGCTACCGCCCTCCAGCCTTCCGCCTGCACCAGCGTCGGCTCCTTGAAAGCTCCTGAAAACCAGGCCCTGGCGGCAGCGGAAAACGGATCGAGGGTGGTGCTCAAGAATTAAGTTTAGTGTCGCCCACAGCCTGGCCGAGCCTGAGATTGCTCGTTGACACTGGCATAAAACCTGCTAACATGACTGTAGCGTTTGAGCCTGCGCGACGGATCCTCGGCTCATCAAGGAGAACTAATGACTGAACCTTACGATCGCGAAGTCGTTCGACAGGAGACCGTCACCGGCACGCCGGTAACACCGGTTGCGCCCGTTGCCCCGGTTCGCACCTCGCGAACTGACGTCTACCGCAGCGGCGCCGCCTACAACGACCGGACGGTGCAGATCGTCTGGTGGATCGTCGGCTTGATCGACACCCTGATCGCCATCCGCTTTTTGCTCAAGATGTTCGGTGCCAACACCACATCCGCCTTCGTCGGCTTCATGTACGCGCTGACCGACCCGCTGGTGGCTCCCTTCCACGGCATCTTCAACACCGCGGCCGCCGGCCGCTCGGTCTTCGAACCGGAGTCGATCGTGGCGATCATCATCTACACGCTGATCGGCTGGGGCATCGTCTCGCTGATCCGCCTGATGGCGCGCAACCGGACGACCACGACCGTCGTCGACTAACTCGAAATGACGACCAAGGGCCGCCCCACTGGGCGGCTCTTTCTATTTCTCCGGCGCCGACCCCTGAGCCAGCTGGAGGAGTTTTGACACCGTGTTCCAGTTTCGGGCCGTTGCCCTGACTCGCAAGGCCTTCTCGAAGTAGGCTCCGGTCATCTTGCTGCGGCCGTATCCATTCGGATAGCGCGCGAAGACCTCCCGCCCCAGGATTTGAAACTCGTCCGGTGCGAAATGACCGGCATCGATCCCGGCTGCGGACTTGGGGTCCGCGACGTCACTGAGAAAGATCACGTAAAGAGTCGCAGGGTCGCTGCCGGGAAGGAACGGATTCCTTCGGACGGTTGTGGCCAGTTCCTCCATGGTGCGGATGACGACGGTCACTTCGAGGCCAAGCTCGCTCTTTAACCGCGCCTCGATGTCATGTGCGACCCTCGGCGCCTGGGTGGCCCGGCTCTTGAAGACGACATTACCGCTCTGGATGTAGGTGGTCACGTCCGTATGGCCGAGACCGGAAACGAGGGCTCGGAGGGCGTCCATCCTGACCAGCGTGTTGCCGCCGACATTGATGCCGCGGAGCATCGCCACGAATGTGGTCACTGGAGGGCCGCCGCGATGTCTCGCGCCCGGTGCCACGCGGAGTGGCTGGTAAAGTCGCCAGGCCAGTCGGGGCCGTGCTCCCGGCGGGTGAATCGTTCGCTCGGTACCGTTCGTAGGGTTTGCATCACCTCGTCGTGAACTCGGCGATGCCATGCAAGAACATCCGTCGGTGGCCGCCCTTTCCAACGCTCGTAGATCAGACGGTTGATGGCATTGACTTCAAGGCCGCGCAATTCGAGGGGCCGCTTCTCTTGACGGAGGACCCGCGCCGTGTGCTCCTTCCAGTGGACGATATGGGCCAGCGAGTCCTTGACCGTCCAAGGATCCTTCGTTTCCGGGCGCGGCACCGGCCGTCGCCAGTCGGCCCGCCCCAGTTTTCGGACTAACCGCTCCAGATCCTCGAACTCCTTGCTGGTTCGCATGATGACATCCCCGCGGGTGTGCTTCATCCGGGACTACTGGAAGGCTAGTGCGGCTGACCGAGGACGCCGACGAGGACATCGACTGCCTCGTCGAGCTGCGCTTCCGTGATCAGGATCGATGGCAGGAAGCGAATCACCGTTCCGCCACCCGGCAGCACCAGAATCCCCTTGACCTGCATCGCCTTGATCACCGGCGTCGCTGGGTTTTTGAGTTCGACGGCCAGCATGAGTCCGCGGCCGCGCACTTCCCGGACCTGGGGCAGACCCAGACCGCGCAGCTTTTGCTGGAAGTGCTCACCGAGTTGGGCCGCCTTTAAGTGCAGGCCATCATCGCTGAGGACCTTGAGTGTCGCCGCACCGGCTGCGCAGACCAACGGGTTACCGGCGAAGGTGCTTCCGTGGCTGCCTCTGGGGATCCGCTCGCTGATGGCTTCGGTCGTTACGGTGACGCCCAGCGGAAGGCCGTTTGCGATCGATTTCGAGAGGCACAGAATGTCGGGCACAATCCCATCACGGGTGAAGGCAAACGGACTCCCGGTACGGAATCCGGTCTGGATCTCATCGCAGATCAGGAGTGCTCCGTGCCTATCGCAGTGGTCGCGGATCGACTTGAGGTAGCCGTCGCCCGGCACCCGGATGCCGCCCTCGCCCTGGATAGGCTCCATGATCACGGCAGCGACCGAGCCGTCCATTACCTCCTCGATCGCACTGATGTCGTCGAAAGGGACGTGACGGACGCCCTCGAGCATCGGCTTGAAGGGGTCTCGGTACTTCGCGTCGGCAGTCGCTGCCAGGGCGCCGAAGGTCCGGCCATGGTAGGCACGCTGGGCCGCGATTATCCCGGTGCGACCGGTGGCCACCCGAGCGTACTTGATCGCGGCTTCCACGGACTCCGCCCCCGAGTTTCCGAACGAGATGCGGGTCAACTCCGGGGGAAGGAGAGCTCCCAATG
>DASWQQ010000149.1:0-2495 GCA_036403615.1 Candidatus Dormiibacterota bacterium
GCATCCGTGAGCCGCCCGCGTGGGCAGGCTCGCTCAAATGAAAGAGCCAGAGGCAGCAATCATTGCAGTAGGGCCTCGGTGTCCGCAGCTCACCAAGTCAGAACGTTCCGAGACGTCCTGTTACAAGAAGCACGATCAGGATGATCAGGAGGACGCCACCGATCCCGAGGCCGCCCCCTCTGTATCGACCACCGCCGTAGAACATGCCGCCGCCCCCGAATAGCAGGATCAAAATGACGAGGATGACTAGCAGGCTCATATCTTCAGCTCTCGAACCGAGTTACGGCCGTTCCACAACCCGAAACGTGACAGCCTTGTTCCCGCTCGCGTGACCTGATCAAGGCGGCCGAACAGCAAAAAGCCCCGAGCATTTCTGCCGGGGCTCATCACACCTAGATCGCAGCGCCGGACCATCTGCCGGGACGGGCGGGTAAGGTGGCACTTGATGCCGCGTACGTCGGCCGACCAGTGCGCCGAGGCCGGTGGAACACCGCCCCGCTAAATCCGATATGGTGGTGGCCCGGCCAATTTCAAGCTGATGCGGCGAGGTTCCCGGCCAGCAGGTTCATTCATACCCGCCGAAATGGCACAACTCTGCCCTTCTCATCCGGCCGCGCCACTGCCGCCGCCACGGCACGCGCAAGATCATTCTGAGTGAAGGGTTTTGCGAGCCGTTCCAGTTCGGAAGGGCCACCAGCTTTAACCTCGGAATAGCCCGTGGCCAGAATGACGGGCATGTCGGGCCATTCGGACCTGATTGCCTCGATCAGCTGCGTACCTGTCATGCCCGGCATAAGCTGATCGGTGATTACGAGGTCGATCGTTCCGCCCCGACGAAGAACCCGGAGCGCTTGCTCACCGGAGGTCGCCTCAACCACCTCGTGGCCCAGGTCCTCCAGCATGGCAGCCGTGTTCATCAGAACGAGGCTGTCGTCGTCGACCACCAGGATGGAAAGGGCCCCCGAGCTTCGGGGAAATCCCACTTCCGGTGGCTCCTCTTCAGGGGCTTCTGTTGCCGCCTCTGCGACGGGCAGCCAAATCTCCGCCGTGGTGCCCTGGCCCTTCCTGCTCTTGAGCGTGAGGCGGCCTCCAGACTGCTCGGCGAAGCCGTGGATCATCGACAGCCCCAACCCGGTGCCTTTGCCAATGCCCTTCGTCGTGAAGAACGGCTCAGAGGCCCGCGCCAGCGTCTTCTCATCCATGCCTTCTCCGCTGTCCGTGACCGAGAGGCAGACGTATGAACCCGACGTGAGACCGCCTGGATCACCGGCTTGAATGGCCTCTTGTCGAGCGGAGATCATGATTGAGCCGCCATCCGGCATGGCGTCTCTCGCATTCACGGCAAGGTTCAAGACCGCAAGCTCAAGCTGGTTGGCGTCGGCAAGCACGTGAGCAAGCCGCAACGGGAATTGCGTGCCGATGTTGATGGTCGGGCCGATCGAGCGCTGCAACAACTCGGCCATTTCCCTCACAAGCTGGGGGACATCGACCGGCTCGGTCTTAAGCTCCTGCCGGCGGGCGAAGGCCAGCATGCGCTGGGTCAGGGAGGCGCCGCGCTTGGTGGCCTGGATTGAGTTCTCGATGAGTTGCTTGAGCTTCGGGTTGTCGGGCAGGTGCTTGCGCGCAAGGTCGAGGTTGCCAAGGATGACGGCAAGGAGGTTGTTGAAGTCGTGTGCAATGCCTCCGGTCAGTTGCCCAACCGCTTCCATTTTCTGCGACTGGATGAACCTGGATCGGGCCTCTTCGAGGGCCAGCTGCGCCTCTCGCTTTTCGGTGATATCGCGCGTGACCTTCGCGTATCCGACGAGAACCCCTTCCTCGTCCCTGATAGGGTCGATCACCACGTGGGCCCAGAAGCGGGAGCCGTCTTTGCGGACGCGCCAGCCTTCGTGCTCAAATTTCCCCTCGCGCGCAGCTGTTTCAAGAGCGCGGGCCGGCAGACCGGATTGGCGGTCCTCATCGGTGTAGAAGCGGAAGAAGTGCTCGCCGATGATCTCCTGTTCGGTGTAGCCCTTGAAGTGCTGTGCGCCGGTGTTCCAGTTCGCGACCCGGCCGTCCGCGTCGAGCATGTAGATGGCGTAATCCTTCACGCCTTGCACAAGGAGCCGGAATCGCTCCTCGCTGCGCCTCAGCGTCTCCCGTGATGCCTTCTGCTCGCTGATGTCCCGGGTCACCTTGGCGAACCCGACAAGCTGGCCATCATCATCGAACAGCGGGTCAATGACGACGTGCGCCCACATCCAGGTGCCGTCCTTGCGGACGCGCCACCCTTCCTGCTCGAAGCGGCCCTCGCGGGCTGCAGTCTGGAGATTGCGGGCCGGCAAACCGGCTGCGCGATCCTCATCAGTGTAGAAGCGGGAGAAGTGCTCGCCGATGATCTCCTCTTCGGCGTAGCCCTTGAACCGCTGCGCGCCACGGTTCCAACTCGCTACGTGCCCCTCGCGATCGAGCATGTAGATGGCGTAATCAGTGACCCCCTGTACGAGCAGCCGAAA
>DASWQQ010000150.1:0-5762 GCA_036403615.1 Candidatus Dormiibacterota bacterium
GATCACGGCGGCGGCGGCGGGGACCATTTCCTTTGGCGGCGACTTGCCGGCTAACCGGTTCGGCTTCGGGGCCATGCGCATCACCGGTGAAGGCATCTGGGGCGAGCCGGCGGACCACCAGGAGTCCCTCCGGGTCCTCAAGCGGGCGCTGGAGCTCGGTATCACGCTGATCGACACCGCGGACTCTTACGGCCCCGACGTCAGCGAGCGCCTCATAGCAGAGGCTTTGTTTCCGTACCCCGACGAACTCGTGATCGCGACCAAGGGAGGCCTGCTTCGTCCAGGGCCGGGTTCCTGGACGCCGGACGGACGGCCGAAGCACCTGCGCGAGGCGTGTGAAGGAAGCCTGCGGCGCCTACGCGTCGACGAGATCGACGTCTACCAGCTCCACCGGCCGGACCCGAAGGTTCCCTTCGAAGAGTCGGTCGGCGCCCTCCTCGAGCTGAAGCAGGAAGGAAAAATTCGCCATATCGGCCTATCCAACGTCACTCGTGAACAGCTGCAGCAGGCCGAGCGGATCACACCGATCGTCTCGGTGCAGAATCGCTACAACCTGAATGACCGGGGGTCGGAGTCGGTGCTCGAAGAATGCGAGGAAGAAAATCTCGCCTTCATTCCATGGGCACCGCTGCAGGTGGGCGAGGTGCCTAAAGAGGTGGAAGAGATTGCCAAGCGGCACCACGTTTCGACCAACCAGGTGCTGCTGGCCTGGTTGCTTCACCACTCGCCGGTGATGACTCCCATCCCGGGTACCTCTAAGGTCGCGCACCTCGAAGACAACGTGGCCGCGGCGAGCCTCAAGCTCGAGCAATCCGACCTGGAGGCGATCGACCAGCTGACCCAATGAGCGTAGCCGTCGCCCTCCTGCTTACAACCTTCCTCGCCTCGGCCGTCGAAGCGATCGAGATGGTGACCATCGTGGTCGGAGTCGGCGCGACACGTGGCTGGCGGTCGACGCTGATCGGCGCGGCGAGCGGCTTCGCTGTCCTCGCAGTGGTGGTGGTGCTCGCCGGTGCCGCGCTTCAGGCGGTACCGATTGGGGCGCTGAGGTTGATCGTGGGGGCGCTGCTTCTGGTCTTCGGCCTGCAGTGGTTTCGGAAGGGCATCATGCGCGTTGCCGCTCGTGGCCTTGCGGGGATGAAGGAGATGGAGTTCGACGCGGCGGAGCGCTGGCAGAAGCCAGGTATGGACTGGACCGCGTTCGTCCTCAGCTTCAAGGGCGTCGTGCTGGAGGGCCTCGAGGTCGCCTTCATCGTTGTCTCCTTCGGTGCCAATGCGAATCAACTGGGAGTGGCGGCGATCGGCGGCATCGCCGCCGTAGTGATCATCGGCGGCATCGGTCTTGCGGTTCACCATGTCGTCAACCGGATTCCGCGCAGTCTCCTCCAGCTGGTTGTTGGCGTCATGCTGACCACCTTCGGAACGTTCTGGGCTGTCGAGGGGCTTGGAATCAGCTGGCCGGCCAGCGACGGGGCCATCCTCATACTGCTCGCGCTTTACGCGGGGACCGGCGCCATCTACATCACGCTCGAACGCCAGCGCCAGCTCGGCTTCAATGCGGGTAAAGCGGCGTGAGCCCGCCGCTTTCCTGGATCGTCGGCTTCGGCCGCTTCTGGTACCACTTCATCATCGGCGATGACTGGACGATGGCGGTGGCCGTTGCCGTAGGCCTGATCGTGAGCGCCGTGCTGAATGCCCGTGGCATCCTGGCCTGGTGGTTGATCCCGCTGATCGTGATCGCGATGCTGGGCATAAGCCTGCGCCGCGCAAGCCAGCACCCGTGAGCGACTTCGCTGTTGTTGGCCTGGCGACGATGGGTCAGAACCTGGCCCGCAACCTCGCCAGCAAGGGCGTGAAAGTCTCGGTCTACAACCGCACCACGGCGAAGACGGACGAGTTCATCAAAGAGCATGGGGGGGACGGCAACCTCGAGGCGGCGCACAGCGTCGAGGAAATGGTGAAACAGCTCTCCCGTCCCCGCGCCATCCTGGTGATGGTCAAGGCGGGCAAGCCGGTTGACGAGACGATCGGGCAGATCGCGCCCCACCTGGAGCGCGGTGACCTCCTGATCGATGGCGGCAACTCCTACTTCCTCGACACCGTTCGCCGTACCGATGAGATGGAGAAACGAGGCCTGCAGTTCATCGGTACGGGAATCTCAGGTGGGGAAGAGGGGGCGCTTCACGGGCCGAGCATCATGCCCGGCGGTTCGCGGGCCGGCTACCAGCAAGTGGAGTCGATCCTGACCAGGATCAGCGCCCATGTGGACGGCGACCCCTGCTGTACGTACATCGGGCCCGGCGGCGCGGGTCACTACGTGAAGATGGTGCACAACGGCATCGAGTATGCCGACATCCAGCTGATCGCAGAGGCGTACGACCTGCTGAGCCACGCGCTTGGACTGGGCGCGGAGAAGCTGTCCGGGATCTTCAGCGAATGGAACAAGGGTGATCTCGAGTCCTACCTGATCCAGATCACGGCCGAGGTGCTCGCCAAGCGCGATGCCGCGACCGGCAAGCCGCTGGTCGACGTCATCCTTGACGAGGCGGCGCAGAAGGGCACAGGAAAGTGGGCGTCGCAGTCGGCGCTCGACCTGGGGATACCGGTGACGGCAATCACGGAGGCCGTCTTCGCCCGATTCCTGTCGGCGCTGAAGGCGGACCGGCAGCTGGCCGCAAAGGAGCTCAAAGGGCCGGCCGGGAGGCGCCGCTCGATGCCCGACAGCATCATCGACGACGTTCGGGCAGCCCTCTATGCATCAAAGGTGGTTGCCTACGCCCAGGGTTTCGAGCAGATGCAGGCGGCATCGAATGAGAACCACTGGGATCTCAAGCTGGGTGACATCGCGCGCATCTGGCGCGGTGGTTGCATCATCCGCGCCCGCTTCCTCAACCGGATTACCGAGGCCTACGGCGCGCAGCAGCAACTGAAGAACCTGCTGCTCGCGCCCTACTTCCGCGACGCGATTGGCGAGGCCCAGGACGCCTGGCGCCGCGTGATCACGCTGGCGGTCGAGTCGGGCATCCCGGTGCCGGCATTCTCCTCGTCGCTCGCCTACTACGATGCCTACCGCCGCGAGCGGCTGCCTGCCAACCTGATCCAGGGGCTGCGCGATTACTTCGGCGCGCACACCTACCACCGGATCGATCGAGAAGGCTCCTTCCATACCCGATGGGGCCAGGACGGTCGCGAGGTCGAGTCCTAGCCGGCGACGGCCACCTCGGTATCGATAGGCTCCTCCAGCTGAGTCTGGGTGAGTCGGCGGCGTGGCCGCAGCGCGGCCAGGGTGACAAAGAGGGGGGTAGCGAAGAGCAGCGCCGCACCGGCGATCCGGATTGGTGGAAATGGATTACCACTCAGCACCACGCCGAAGAAGGTTGCCCAGGCCGGCTCGGTCAGCAGGACGATCGCCGAGGTGGTTGCGGCAAGCTGCCGCTGCGCCCACACCTGGACGAAGAGGCCGAGCGCCGTGGCCAGCGAGGCCGTGATGGCAATCGCCACCAGCACCGACGCCGGTGGCATCGGGAAGCCGCCACCCATTGGCAGGAGCGCGGCCACAACGAATATCGCTAGTGCGCTCGCGGTCTGGCCAACGGTTAGAGAGATGCTGTCGTGATGGTGTGAGAAGCGTGCGACCAGGATGATCTGGACGGCGAAGCCAAAGGCGCTAAGCGCGACCAGGAGATCGCCGATCGCCAGCTGACGCGGAAGGGCGCCAACCAGCAGCACCAGCCCGATCAGTGCCAGGCCGACACCGGCGAGCGTGACGGTAGGTACGCGAACTCGAAAGACCACCCACTCGATGGCGGGCACGAGCACTACGAAGAGGCCTGTGATCAGGCCGGCATCACTGGCAAGGGTCAGGTGGAGGCCAAGCGTCTGCACGACGAAGGCGACGCCCATGAATATCCCGATCCAGGACCCGGCAACCACAGACCGCCAGCGCAGGTGGCGCAGGAAGGGTGTCCAGAGCGCGACGGCGAGCGCGAAGCGATATGCGAGGAAGGCCGCCACGGGAAAGGCGGCGACGGCGTCCTTGACCACGACGAAGGTCCAGCCCCAGATGGCGGTGATTCCGAGGATGGCGAGCAGGCGAAGCAGGGAGCCGCGGTTACTCATCCGACCTCGTGCCGGCTGCGGAACCGGCGTACACGCTCACGGTTGCCACAGGTGGCGGCACCGCACCACTGGCGGCTTCGGTTCTTTGAATGGTCGAGGAAGAGCCAGTGGCACTGGTCGTTGGCGCACATTTTGAGGCGGGGCGCCTGGTCTCCAAGCTCGATCAGGGACACCAGGAGGTCGGCGATCAGGCCGTCCCACTGGTCACCGACCGGCTTGAGGCGGCCGTGCGAGTCGAGCCTGTAGACAACGCTTTCGAGCAGGTGGCCTAGCTGCCGCTGGTAGGAGGACGGGCTTGTCAGCAGGGCGCGGGCGGCCGCGCGAACCAGGCGCAGCCGGTCCAGGTGGATGCGGGTCGGGGCGCTGCCCAGCCGGATTCCCATGCGGGAGAGAAACTCGACCGCAGTCTCGCTGGAATCGAGATGGTCGTGGGCCGGGATCCAGTGGGCGCCATCCGTCGACCCGACATCGCGGGCTTCCGGCTGGTGGTAGGTGTTGGCCACCGCCAGGAGATGGTCGAGCGGCCTGGGGCTTGTAATGGGCATAACGGCTTATGCATATTACCAGAGTACGCCCATCCACCGCCTTGACGAACCGGTATCGAGCCGGTTTCGGTTTAGCTGGCCTGTCGGAGGCTGGTCAGCAGCGGTGAGCCGATCAGCACATCGGCGGTGGCGATATTCGTAGCCAGCGGAACATTGCACACGTTGCAGATACGAAGCAGCGTCTGGATATCGGGCTCGTGCGGGTGCTTGTCGAGCGGATCGACCATGAAGAGAACGGCGTCGATCTCGCCCTGGACCACCCGGCTGGCGATCTGAACGTCCCCGCCAACGGGGCCTGACTCGAGGCACTCCACATCGAGTCCAACTTTGCCGCTCAACAGGCGCCCAGTCGACGCGGTGGCCACCAGGTCGAACTCTGCCAACCGGTCGCGGTTGAAGGTGGCGAAGGCAACCAGGTCGGCCTTCTTGCCGTCGTGGGCGATGATCGCGAGCCTTGGAATTCGGGACATGGGTCAGCAGTGTACCGGCTGTAGCTAAAAAATGGGTGGAACGAGAGTAAGAACTTAAAGCTCAGCTTTAGTACGGAAGGCACAAGCCCGGGCTGCCACCTGCCAGACTGGACAGGGTGTTCCGTTTCGTCACCCACGACCTCAATAACCTGCTCGCCACCTACGGCTACCTGGCCGTACTGGTATTCGTCGGCATCGAGAGCATCGGCATTCCCTTTCCCGGGGAGACGATGCTGGTTACCGCCGCGATCTACGCCGGTACCACCCATCGACTCAGCATCCTGGTCGTGATCGGCGCTGCTGCCACGGGCGCAATACTTGGCGACAACATCGGCTACGTGATAGGGCGTTCGGGCGGCTACCGGCTGCTCCGTCGGTACGGTAAGTACATCCGCCTGGAGGCGCCCCGCCTCAAGCTTGGCCAGTACCTCTTCCACAAGCACGGCTCGAAAGTGGTCTTCTTCGGCCGCTTCGTCTCGATCCTGCGGACGTTCGCAGCCTTCCTAGCCGGCGTCAACCTGATGCACTGGCGCCGCTTCCTCATCTACAACGCCGCCGGGGGCATCGTCTGGTCGAGCATTTACGGGCTGGGCGCCTACCTGCTCGGAGGCAAGATCGCCACCTTCTC